>JAIPDR010000255.1 GCA_021737615.1 Desulfohalobiaceae bacterium
AGGGCGTGCAGGTCAATGTCCGGATGATCGCGGCCACGAATCGAGACCTCAAAACCATGGTTCGAGAGGGCCGATTCCGGGAAGACCTTTTCTATAGACTGAATGTCGTCCGGGTCCATCTTCCCCCGTTGCGGGAACGGGGCGCCGACATCCAGTATTTATTGGAACATTTTTTGCATCTCTATATCCAAAAGTTTCAGAAGAACTTGGAGGGGTTTTCGGCTGAAAGCCAACAGATTCTTCTTGCCTACAGCTATCCGGGCAATGTCAGGGAACTGAAGAACGTTGTAGAATTTGCCGTGAACGTGTGTTCGGAGGTCGAGATCGGAGTTCAGCACCTGCCGGGCTATCTCAAGGACGCAGTGGACATGGAAGCGGAAGAAGTTGATTTTTTCGAGAACCCTCGGATGACCCGGAGCAGGGAGGAGAAATCTCCAGGGCAGGCTACCTGGACGGAGACCGAGAAAGAGATGATCCTCAGCGCCCTGGTCCGGGCCAAAGGCAAAAAACAGAAGGCTGCCGAACTTCTGGGATGGGGACGCAGTACGCTTTGGCGCAAAATGAAACATCACCGTTTAACCGAATGAAACATTTTGAGTCATAGTTTCAGAGTGCCTTATGCAGACGATCCTGATTACCATTCAAGGCAATCATGTGGCCCCCCGCTTCGACCTGACCCCTGAAGTCTGGCTTGGGAATTATGACCCGCAGACTTTCGAGCCGCAGGGCCGCATCCTTGTCCTGCCTCAGCCCTCGGCTGACAAAGTGTGTCAGATGGTCATAGATGAAGGGGTTTCCATAGTTATTTGCGGGGGGATAGAGGCCCAGTACCATGAATATCTCAGGTGGAAGCGGATTCGGGTCTATGACTCGGTGCTCGGAAAATACGCGGACGCTGTTCAGGCCCTGGCCGCCGGCCGGCTTCAGTCGGAGATGATTTTCCCTTTCGGGTGTTGAGACCCGAAAACTGCAAGATTAAAACATGACGAAAAAGGCAAACTTGTCCAATATTCTTGGCAGACTCCGCAACATAGGGCTGGAGGAAAAGAACCGCTACCGGCAGATTCGGTTTCGGATAGCCGTGGGCATGTTTCTGGTGACCCTTCTGCCTTTGAGTATCATGCTGGTTATCAATCAGCATAATTTTCAGAAATCACTGAAGCAGGAGACCGTCAACCAACTCAGTTCATTGTGTTCCAAGACCAAGCATTCTTTCGAGCTGTTTCTGCAGGAACGCCTGAGCGCGGTGCGCTACATCGCCCATGCCTACAGCTATGAACAACTCAAGGATCCGGCCAGGCTTCAGGAAGTATTCCACACCATACAGGAAAATTTTTCGGGATTTGTCGATCTCGGCCTGATCAGCCCCCAGGGAATACAGATCAATTATATCGGCCCCTATGATCTTAAGGGCAAAGACTATTCCGAGACCGACTCCTTCCGCGGGGTCCGGATAAGCGGTACCTGGATCAGCGAGGTCTTTCTCGGCTACCGCAAATTTCCCCACATCGTCATGGCCGTGGAAAGGCGGCGGCCCACCGGTAAGAACTGGGTGCTGAGGGCCTCGATCGATATCGAGACCTTCAACGAGATCATCGCCTCCATGGGCCTGGCTCCGGACAGCGACGCCTTTTTGATCAATCACCAGGGGCTGCTGCAGACCCCGTCCAAATATTACGGGGAAATACTGACCCGGGTGCCCCTGAAGATCCCCCCCAGGAGCTTCCAGCCGGACGTGATTGAAGTAAAAGACCGGCAGGGACGGGATATTTTTCTGACTTACGCCTATCTCTCCGGACCGAAATTCATCCTGGCCATTGTCAAGCCCAGGGCCAGTTTTTACAAGTCCTGGTATGCGCTCAGGGGACGGATGTTTTTGGTCTTTATGGTCAGTGTCCTGGTGATCAGCCTGATTATTTTCAGGTTGACCGGGCAGATGGTCAAGCAGATCAAAGAGGCCGACGAGAAACGGGAAAACGCCTTCAGGGAGCTGGAGCATACCCATAAACTCTCCTCCATTGGCCAGATGGCCGCCGGAGTCGCCCATGAAGTCAACAACCCCCTGGCCATCATCAATGAAAAAACAGGCTTGATGCAGGACTTGCTGCAGGCCATGCCTGAAATGGAAAAACGGGATAAGTTTCTCGGCCTGACAGAATCGATCTTGAAGGCAGTGGACCGGGCCAGAGGGATCACCTATCGCTTGCTCGGGTTTGCCAGGCGTCTGGAAGGCAGTTATGAAGCCCTGGATGTGAACCAAGTCTTGCGCAATGTGATCGGTTTTATACAAAAAGAGGCCGACGACAGAAACGTGGACATCGTTCTGGAGCTTGATGATGATCTGGATCAGATCATTTCGGATCAGGGGCAACTGGAGCAGGTTTTTTTGAATATAATGGGCAATGCCCTGGCTGCGGTGGAGAACCATGGACGGGTCAGCATCAGTTCCTGGGAGGAATCCCCGGATCTGGTCGGGGTTGCCATCGCCGACAACGGATCCGGCATGTCCAGGGAAACCATGCAGCACATCTTCGAGCCGTTTTTCACCACCAAAAAAGAATTCGGAACAGGCCTGGGGCTGGCCATAACCTATGGCATCGTCAAGAAGCTGGGCGGAGATATCAAGGTCTGGAGCCAGATGGACGAGGGCAGCACATTTACGATTTATCTTCCCAAAAAACAAATGGCTTCAAGCCAAAGAGCGGAGGACCAGCCATGAATCCAATGAAAATACTGCTTGTCGATGATGAACAGGAATTTGTAGCCGCCCTGGCGGAACGGCTTGAATTGAGAGGGTACCAGGTTGAGGCGGTCAACAGCGGGGAAGAGGCCCTGCAGGCCGTGGAGGCCGCCCCCCCGAAAGCCGTGGTCCTGGACGTCAAAATGCCAGGATTAAGCGGGCTTGAGGTTTTGAAAAGCATCAAGGCCCAGTTTCCGTCGATGCCGGTTTTGCTCTTGACCGGATACGGCTCGACTGAAGACGGGATGAAGGGAATGCGTTTCGGGGCCTATGATTACCTGATGAAGCCCTTGAATATCGAGGACCTGATCAAGAAAATCCATGAAGCGGTCGGTGCGGCCGAACAAAAGCCTCCGCACTGAAAAGGAAAAACCTTGAAGGTTCGGGCAGTAAGCAGAAGACGGTGCTTTTGTTTCGATGAAGCAGGAAGGAGGGCAACATGAACAGCCGATACGGCCGGGTCGAAGTGGTCTGGGGGAAGATCTGCGCCGGATATACACACGAAATCAAGAACATCCTGGCGATCATCAATGAGTCCAAGGGATTGATAGAAGATATTCATCATCTCAACAAGCAGACCGACCAGGTTTTTCAGGAGAAGATCTCTGCTTCACTGGATATTATCCAGCAGCAGGTCGAGAGGGGAGAGCGCCTCTCCAGCCTCATGAATACCTTTGCCCATACTCCGGATCAGGAAGTGGCCCCTGTTTCCATCGGGGAAACCTTGTCCGTCCTGGTCGGCCTCTCTGAGAGATTCGCCCGGAACAAAAAAATAACCCTGGAACTGGATGAGCAGCCAAATAAACTCACCCTGGTCACCAGACCGGTGGAATTCATGCAACTTTTATTTGTCGGCCTGGAACTTGCGCTGGCTGTGCTTGAATCTGGAGACCATATCCGGATCGGGTTTCACAGGGAACAGGCCGAATGCTTGATTCGGTTCTCCCTCCCACCCAAGAAAGCCTTCCCCGAAGCTTCCCCGGATTACCTGGAGGTGATGCAGGACATCTGCGCTGTGCTGCAGAGTACGGTACGATGGGATGAAGACCTCCCGGGCCTGCTTTTTACCTTCCCGGCAGAACCTTCCTTTTCTTCTTCCGCAGAAGCGGGATCAGATTGATGTAGAATTTTAGATTTTGGATTTTGAATTTTCGATTGTTAAGACAAGGAATAAGAGCTGGTTATCTGGCATAAATCCAAAAACTTTTTCTTAAAGGCAATATCCAACCAGAGCCTCTGACTGATCCCGAGGCCAACTTTTAGTTTCAAAAAGTTTCTTTTTGATTCAACACAAACGTTTTATGATGTTTCAAGTGTGTCCTGCCCCCTTCGTCTCTGTCCGGATAGATGAAGCAAGAAACCGGTTTGCCGGGACCATCGTCGTTTGAAAGCCCGCCCTCCGGCGGCCGCTCCCTGCCGGTTCAGCCGGGGTCAGGGGCCAGGCCTGGAAAGGAGGGGTGTTTTCCTGGCACAGAAAATGCATCGGAAATGGTACCCGGGATTGGACGGCAAAATGACGACATAGAGACCTCATATTCCCTTCAAAGGGTGTTGTCAGATGAAAGAAATAACGAAACAAAAAAAGCCCAGTCCCGGGTCTACAAAATTGGATTTCAGGAAAGGATTGTTTATTGAAGGCCGATGATGTTGGAAAGTGTTTGCAAGATATACCCAAAGCGGGCTTCGCCCGCAACCCAAAAGGTTCCAGGTTCACGGTTCGCCGTTCACGGTTAAGAAAAAGAAAAAAGCGTTTGGGGGGCAATACATTTTCTTGTTTTTATAACAGTGATTCAATGGTAAGGCACTAAGCTTTTTCCGCTACCCTGCGCGGAAAAAGAGGCCCCTTCGGGGCAGTTTGCTTCGTAAAGACCAACATGTTGTTTTGAAATTTCTGCTAAGCGCCTAATCTAACATCAAAATAAAGAGACATGAAGGAGGCTGTAATGAAAAACATACTGCAAAAAATTGAGAACATGCTTGTGGCTGCGGCGTTTGCAGAGGCAAACGCCCCTGAAATCGCCCGGCAGTATCTCGGCCCGGAAAAAAGGCAAAATGATGCTGTCAGGGGACAGCTGCAGGGTTTCTTAGAGGACATTGGCCTGCAGCATGTGCCTGTTACCTATGGCATAGCCCGGTTGTAGAAAACAATCGCTACGAATGGAGGAGACAATGAGCGAGATTAAAGTGCTTTTGGTGGATGATGAAAAGGAATTCGTCAATTCCCTGTCCGAGCGCATAAATATGCGCGAGTTGAACCCCACTGTGGCCTACGACGGTGAGCAGGCCATGCGTGTTGTCCAGGACGAGATACCGGATGTGGTCGTCCTGGACTTGAGGATGCCGGGCATAGACGGGATCGAAGTCTTGCGGCGCTTGAAGAAGAATTACCCAAAGGTCCAGGTCATTGTGCTGACAGGGCATGGTTCGGAAAAAGACGAGCGCCTGGCCAGAGAACTCGGCGCCTTTGAATATCTCCAGAAACCGACCCGCATAGAGCATCTGACCACGCTGATCAAGAAGGCCTACAAAGAAAAGCTGGAAGATCCCATGGTGGCGGCGACATATGCCGAGGCAGGCGACGAGAAGACGGCCAGGGACATTCTCGGGAAGGGTAAAAAGAAGAAAGATTGAAGGCTTCGAATAACAGGAAGCTGGACATGCTGATTTCAATCGTGGTCGCCTTCTTTACCCATGACTTTCAGGGACGGCTGGAAGGACATTTCAAGGAGAAAGGATACAGGGTCAAAGCGGCGCAGACGAACTTGGAAG
>JAIPDR010000256.1 GCA_021737615.1 Desulfohalobiaceae bacterium
AATCGAAAAGGCCTTCAATCAAAAAGATTTCTTCGAGAACGAAGCGGCCCAGTTTCCAGGAAAAAAGGTAGATAGGAACCAGAGTCAACGGATTTGTTATCCAACAGGCCATCAGGGCGACGGCCAGGTTCAGTTTCCAGCGCACGGCCCCCAAGGCGGCCAGAAGCATCTGAAAGGGGATGGTGGGGGTTAGGGCAACGAAGACCCCGAGGGCCAAACCTCCTTTGATGGCCCGCCTGTCGTGCACCCAGAGGTAGTGCCTGAACAGGGTTTCGCCCAGGATACGATGGACATAGGTCCCTTTGAGTGAATTCCTGATCCAGCCTTGTTTTTTCAGCCATGCCCTGCGCATGGCTGAAATTTATACCTGTGGACCAAAAGAAAATCAATTAGATATATTTGATTTTGTGCCTAATCTACGGGCAAGTTTTTCATTCAATCCGTGTTCGATGACCATGAGCAACCCACTGTTCAAGTTTCTCTGTTCAACCTGTGAAAGTGTCCGAATTGTATTCGTATTAGATGAGTTTCTTGAGCTGATCCAAAGCCTTCTGCAGATTTTCAATGGCCTCATCCACCCCCTCCCGCCAGCCGGGAGGGGCCGCCTCACCGGGCTCTCCGGGTTCTTCGGGCTCTTCGGTTTCCACCGGCGGGGCCACCGGCGGCAGTTCTCCAACCAGGGCATCGATGGAATCATCCAGGGTCTTATGCATGACCACCTGCTTGGCATCAGCCAGAATAATGCGCCGCAGTTCCGGAAATTCGATTGTTTCCGGTGTTAAAAAGACCGGCTCCGCATACAGGATGGAATCGCCCACCGGGACGACCAGAAGGATGCCGCGGGAGACCTCCGAGCCCACCTGCCCCCAGAGGGTGAATTGCTCGGAGATGACGGCGTCGTTGTCGATGCGGGCCTCCACCTGATTCGGTCCGTCAACATGGCGTCCCGAGGGGAATTCGAACAGGGTCAGTTCCCCGTAATGCTCCCCGTCCATGCGGGCGGCCAGCCAGCCCACCAGGTTGTGCCTGTTCTGCGGCGTAAAGGGCTGGATGAGCAGAAACTCCTCCTGTTCCTCCCCGGGCAGCCTGGCCACGAGATAGTAGGGTTTAAGGACTTCCGAACCGCCGAAAGAGGATTGCACCGGTACAGACCACTGGTCTTCCTTGTTGTAAAAGACCACCGGGTCCTTCATGTGGTACTGCAAAAGCATCTGGGTCTGGACGGTGAACAGATCCTGGGGATAGCGCACATGTGCTTTGAGATATTCGGGCATGTCCTGCATCGATTTAAATAGATCCGGGAAAATCTGCCGGTAGGTTTGAATCAAGGGGTCTTCAGGATCGGCAACATAGAAGTCAGTGCTGCCGTTATAGGCATCGACCACGGCTTTGACGCTGTTGCGGATATAATTGAAGCTGTCCTGCCAGGGGGTGGAATAGGGATAGCGGTCGGCCGTGGTGTAGGCATCCTGGATCCAGAACAGACGGCCGTCCGCGACCACGCTGTAGGCTTCCTGATCCGGGGTCAGAAACGGGGTCAGGGTGCTGAATCTTTCGGAAACGGTTCTTCGGTACTGGATGCGGCTTTCGTCGGTGATTTCCCCGGAAATCAAGATATTGATGTCCTTGAATTTCCAGGCGTACATGAGCCTTCGCAAAAACGAGTCCAGTTTCACGCCGCCTTCACCCTTGTAGTGGGTGTAGACCGGGCCGTCGGGTCCGGGAAAATTGAATTCCTGCATCTGGGAGTTGACAATGACGTGGTCCAGGCTTTTCAGGCCGTAATAAATCTCGGGCCGGTTAAGCTCGATCTTGCCCTGCGGCGGGATGTCGCTGAGAAAGAAGCTGGGCCGGCCCCCGGATTCGACCTCTGTGACCGGAGAGGCGGCCAGGCCGTAGCCGTGGGTGAACTGCAGGTGCCGGTTCACCCAGCGCTGGGCCTCTTCCGGCAGCTTGTCCGCGGAAAGCTCCCGGGTGGCCAGCATGATCTGCCTGAGTTCGCCGTCGATTTCGTAGCGGTCGGTGTGCACCTTCAGGAAGTCGTAGTAGAGCCTGAAAAACTGGATCTGGTTGTAACTCTGCAGCAGCGGGCCTTCGTCCCAGAGCCGGACATTCTGAATCGTCCCCTGATTGGCTTCTATGACTTCCCGATCGAGTTCGCCCCGGGCGGGGTGGCTCCTGGACACCAGCCCCTCCAGCCCAAAGGCGTTGCGGGTGTGCTGGATGTTGTCCCGCAGATACTCCTTTTCCCTGGCCAGTTCGCTGGGCTCCACGGCCAGGCGCTGGAACAGGCCGGGGGCCACGAAGGTCACCAGGACATTCAGGCCCAGCCAGACCGCCAGCGGCCAGACAATGAGCTTTCTGTTCCTGGAGAGAGCCCCGGCAAGCATAAAAGCGGCGGCAACAAGGGCCACGAAGGTCAGGATGGTATAGCCGGGGAGCAGTATCCTGGAGTCGGTATAGCCCACTCCATAGACCGTGCCCAGTGAAGAGTACAGGAGTTCGTAGCGGCTCAACCAGTGACCGAAGGCAATCAAGACCAGGGCCGCGGCAGCCAGGCCGGCCAGGTGGGTCAGGGCCCTGCCGCTCAGGGAAAAGACTTCCCCCCGGAAGGTGCTGCTCAGGTAATAGCGGGCCCCGACCACTACGATGATGGCCACGATGGCGCTCAAGAGCCAGGTCTTGATGAATTCCAGTACCGGGACCGTGAAGATGTAAAACGAGAAATCCTTGCCGAAAACCGGATCGCTTTCCCCGAAGGGCACCTGGTGCAGGTAGCGGAGCATGGTTTCCCATTCAGAGGCCGGTGTTATTCCCAGATAGATCGCGGCCAGAAGCAAAACCCCGGCTGTGCCCCATCCGAGCAGCTTCGTGGCCGTTTGATACAAATTAAGGGGTACATTCGGGTTCACCGGCCGCAGCCCGGCTGTATGCCTGCGGGCCAGGTACAGATTGGGCAGGGCCAGAACCGTAAACAGGCCGGCCGCGATAAGGAACAAGACGACCTTGGCGCTGATGATTGTCAATAGCACCGACTTATAGCCCAGGCCCTTGTACCAGAGCCAGTCCGTGTAAAAATCATGCCCCCAGCTGACCGCCATCCACAACAGGATAAGCGCCAGCAGCCCCAGGCCGAACCTCACCAGGCGGTAAATCTTGTCGAAATCGAAATCTTCCAGGTTGAACTGGGGTTGATTGGGCCGGGTCCCATCTGATTCAAAATTGTCTGGCATATTCTAAACCTCGTTTATACTTAGTGCTTGGACGAAAACTTACCCATCTACTTCGTCACTGCAAAATTTTGAAATCCTCATGTATTGGAATACACTGCGGTTTCAAAATTTATGGTTCCTCGTATCTGGGCAAGTTTACGTCCAATCACCGTTTTCGTTCAGACACTACTTAGGCTCGTCACAAATTGAGTTTTATGCTTTTGTGGAATAATTATACCGGCCACAGAAAATAGGTCAAGAGAAATCCTTGCTTATGAGCCTTGACAGTGATCAGCCGCAAGTATAGAGCCTGAAACAGGCAACTGAAGGTAGCAGAGCGAAAATCAAGGACAATGAGTATTACCCGCATGATTAAACATCTTCTCTCGCCTTTTGCCTGGCCCATCATATTCTTCGGCCTGGCCATCGTGGCCGGCAGCATCGCCCTGCACCATCCGGCAGCCATCGCCGGCCCGGGACTGTCCTGGCTTGACGCCGTGTTCACGGCCACTTCCGCGACCTGCGTGACCGGGCTCATTGTCGTGGATACCGGATCCTACTTCACCAGGTTCGGCCAGAGCGTGATCATGATCTTGATCCAGCTCGGCGGGCTGGGGGTCATGACCTACACCAGCCTGATCTTCTATCTCTGGCGCCGGCGCGTTTCCCTGACCGATCGCCTGGCACTCGGTCAATCCCTGCTCCACGATCCCTCCTTCCGCCTGGGCCGCTTTTTCATCCAGCTGGTTCTGGTCTGCCTCAGCCTTGAAGGGATCGGTTTCATCCTGATGTACCTGGCCGTCCCCGGATTCGGCCTCTTCGAGGCCCTGTTCCATGCAGTGTCCGCGTTCTGCAATGCCGGTTTCGCCCTGCAGGAGGACAGCCTGACCGCCTGGCGCGGCCTGTGGACGGTCAATCTGATTTTTATGGTCCTCATTGTCCTCGGAGGCCTGGGCTTCTCCGTTCTCATCGAGCTGGCCGGGGCCTGCAGGCGGGCCTTCAGGCAGAGGACCCCGGTTCGGATGACCTGGTATGCCAGAATCATCCTGCGCACCAGTCTGTGGCTCATTCTGGCGGGTGCGGTGATCATTTTCCTGTCCGAGTGGCGGGCCCATCCCGAACAGACGGCCCTGGGCGAACGGATTTTCAGCGCCCTGTTCCAGTCGGTTACTGCCAGGACGGCCGGTTTCAACACCGTGAGCATCGGCGAGATGAGCAATGTCTCCCTGCTGGCGCTGATCCTGCTGATGTTCGTGGGAGGATCCCCGGGCTCCTGCGCCGGGGGCATCAAGATCACCACTTTTCGGGCCCTGCTCGGTTTCGGAGCCGGCCGGCTGCGGGGCCGCAGACAGACGGTGGTCGCCGGCTCCGCCCTGGACGAGGACAGTTTGAACAAGGCTTTGACCTTGGTTTTCTTTGCATCCGGGATCGTCGTCCTGGCCATGCTCCTGCTGGTTTTTCTGGAAGGCGCGGATTTGCCCCATCCTGAAACCCGGGGTATGTTTTTGGAGATCGCCTTCGAGGTGTTTTCCGCGTTCGGGACGGTGGGTTTGAGCACCGGGGTGACCTCGGGGCTGAGCGAAGCCGGCAGGGCGGTCATTATTGGACTGATGTTCGTGGGCCGGCTGGGTCCGATACTGTTTCTTTCCATGCTGCAGAGCTGGCATAAGCAGGAACATTTTTCCTGGCCGGAGTCGAATCTTCTGGTTGGCTAAGACAGGGCTTCCGGGTTTCACAGTCCGGAAAAGAGAAGATCTGTTTGACGACCGGCAACAGGCAATAGGCGAATATGATCAGGAGAGGACTATGCCGAAAAAGGAAGTAGGGGTCGTGGGCTTGGGCAATTTCGGGTATTATGTCGGCAAGACCCTGGTCGGGATGGGGCATACCGTGGTGGGCGTCGACAGCAACCAGGCCAAGGTCGGTCAGGCCCGTGAAATCCTGACCAAGGTCTTCGAGGCCGATGCCACGGACAAAATCGCCCTGCAGCAGCTGGGCCTAAGCGAGATGGACAACGTGGTGGTCAGCGTGGGCAAATCCATGGAATCCAGCCTGCTCATCGCCCTGCATCTCAAGGAACTCGGGGATCCCAGGTTATGGGTCAAGGCCGTCAGTGAAGAGCACGAGACCGTGCTCAGGAAACTCGGGGTGGAGGAGGTTGTCTTTCCGGAGCGATTCGCGGCCCAGGAACTGGCCCGCAAACTGGTCATCCCCGGTGTTGTGGATTACCTTTCCCTGTC
>JAIPDR010000257.1 GCA_021737615.1 Desulfohalobiaceae bacterium
GCCGTGAGAGAAGCAGCAGACCGATGACATTGCCGAGGACGGCGAAGAGGATGGTGAACTCGAAGCCTACGATCAGAAAAGGGATCAGAGCCACAACCGGCTTGCCTCCGGCAATGAGGTCCCAGCGGGTGGCGCAGAAGACGGCCAGAGCATAACCGCTGAAAAAACCGAGAATCCCTCCAATGAGGGTGAAGAGGCCCACTTTGCTTTTTTTCAGGTCAAGGGCCTGGGTGATCCGTGCACTGGGAACAGGGCTGTGCGCCCGCAAAAAGGTATAGGGCGAGTCCTTCAGGGCCTGGATGGCCTGCACCGCCTGGTCTTCTTTCCTGAACAGGCCCATAATGTAGGTGCTCTGGGTATGCATGGTACAGAGACTTTCCCTTACTCTTGAGTTCCGAGATCTTTACGGCTATCCGCATGGAAAAATTCTAAGCACGAAATTCGAAACAAATTTTAGAAAACGGCTAAGGGCTTTGAAGTTCTGCACTAGAGCGACTCCTTCATCTCGGTCATGGATACCGAAGGCAGATGCTTGGCAAAGAGCAGAAACAAAAAGAAGAACAGGCTGAAGCTCCCCAGCAGGATGCCGTACTCGATGAGGCTGGGCGCATACAGTCCCCAGGTGTGAGGCGAAAAGCCCCTGGCCACCCCGCCGATGATGATCACGAAGCGCTCCATCCACATGCCGAGGTTGACGATCAGGGAAATAACGAACAGGGCCGGGATGGAGGACCTGACCTTTTTAAACAAAAACAACAAAGGAATTAAGGTGTTGCAAACCACCATGATGTAGAAGCCGACCCGATAATGCCCCAGGGCCCGCCAGCGGAACTGTTCGATCTCCACATTGTTTTGGCTGTACCAGGCGATGAAAAACTCGGTTCCGTAGGCCAGGCCGACGATCAGCCCGGTGAAGACAATGGTCTTGGCCACGTTTTCCAGGATGTCAAGGCTGATCAGGCTCTGGTAGCCGAAGATGAAGCGCATGGGGATCATCAGGGTCAGGACCATGGCCAGGCCGGAATGGATGGCCCCGGCCACGAAGTAGGGGGCGAAAATGGTGGAGTGCCAGCCGGGAACGTTGCCCAGGGCGAAGTCCCAGGAGACGATGCTGTGCACGGAGATGACCAGGGGGGTGGCCAGGGCGGCGAATAACAGGTAGCCGCGGCCGTGGTGGAGCCATTGCCGCTGACTCCCTGTCCAGCCCAGAGAGAGGTACTTGAAGATGGTCTGCCTGAGTCCGGTGGAGCGGTCCCTGACCGTAGCCAGGTCTGGGAGCAGGCCGGTGTACCAGAAGAGGACGCTGACGATCAGGTAGGTGCTGATGGCCACCATGTCGAACATCAGGGGAGAGAGGAAATTCGGCCAGAGAAGACGCTGGTTGGGAAAGGGCAGCATGTAGTAGACCTGCCAGACCCGGCCCAGATGGATAAAGGGAAAGAGCCCGGCGATGGCGATAGCAAAGATGGTCATGGTCTCCGCGGCCCTGGCAATGGGGTTGCGCCAGCCGGCCCGAAACAGATGGAGGATGGCCGAAATCAGGGTTCCGGAGTGGGCGATCCCCACCCAGAAGACGAAGTTGATCAGGTAGGTCCCCCAGGCCACGGGGATGTTCTGGCCGCCGGCGCCGATGCCGATAAAGATCTGGTAGATCCAGCAGGCCGCCCCGATTAATATGCCTAAAAAGATCAAAAAGACAACGAACCAGTACCTCCCACTCGGCGGGGTGAGTGTTTTTAGTATGGTCTGGTCGATGTCTCTGTAACTCAACTCGCTCATATGGCCTGGACCACCTTTTTCAGGTAAATGACCCCGGGTTTGGTGTTGAGATAGCCCATCAGCTGATAGGCCCGGGGATCTTTGACCAGGAGGCTTACCCTGCTTTTCGGATCCATCAGGTTGCCGAAGGCCAGGGCCTGGGTGGGACAAGTCTGGACGCAGGCCGGTATGACCTCCTGATCCTGGATGGAGCGTTTCTCATTCTTGGCCATGGTGTGGGCTTTCTTGATCCGCTGGATACAGAAGGAGCATTTTTCCATGACTCCTTTGCTGCGGACGGTGACATCCGGGTTGAGCTGCAGGTTCAAGGGCTCGGGCCACTCCCAGTCGAAATAGTTGAAACGCCGGACCTTGTAGGGGCAGTTCTGGGAGCAGAAGCGGGTGCCGATGCAGCGGTTGTAAATCTGATTGTTCAATCCTTCCTTGGAGTGGTGCGGGGCATAGACCGGACAGACGGGTTCGCAGGGGGCGTTGTCGCAGTGCTGGCAGGGCATGGGAAGAAAGAGGACCTTCGTGGGATCCTGCTCGTCAAAGTAGCGCTCCACCCAGAGCCAGGCCATCTCCCGGCCCTGAATCATCTGCTCTTCCCCGACCACGCCCAGATTGTTCTCGGCATAACAGGCGGCTGTGCAGGCGGCGCAGCCGATGCAGCGGTCGAGGTCAACCACCATGACCCAGCGGTAGGAGTCGTGCTCGTGGGCCGGATAGAAGTCATGCTGTGGGTCGTAGCCCTCGGGCAGGGGGAGGGCCAGGGGGAATTCATGCATGCCCAGTCCGTGTCTCTTCCGGAATGCCCCAGCCTTGACCGCGCTGAGCTCGACGGTCAGGGCAAAGGTTCGGTCGTGCTGGGTTTTACTGCCGGCCGGCTTGGCCAGCCTCAGGCTTTTACCCGTTTTTTCCACCCTGGATACCCGGGTCCGGGCACCGGGACCTCCGGTGGTCTCATCCAGATCTGCAGGGAGCAGAACATAGGGATCGAGACCCTGATTTCGGGCGTAGCGGCCCAGAGCTGAGTGTCCCTGGCCGAGCTGCATGAGCAGCATCCCCGGGGTGATCAGGCTGGACCTGGAGACAGGCGCCTCCAGAGTCCCTGCCCCGGTATGGACCCGAACCAGGTCTTCGTCCTGCATACCAAATGTCTCGGCCGTGTCAGGATGCATCTGCAGCGGGGTCTGCCAGGCCACTTTGGACAGGGGATCAGGGATTTCATTCAGCCAGGGCCGGTTGGCCTGGCGGCCGTCAAAAAAACGGATTGACGAAACGGCCGTGAAGATCAGTTCGGACGGTTCGGATTTATGGATAAAGGAAAACGTCTGCCGCACGAGAGCCCGGTCCATGTTCTCAGACGGAGAAACAGGCTTTGCTGCGGGAGCAAAGATTCCTCCCCGGCTGACCATCTCCACCCACTGTTTTCGGGTCGTGATCCGCTGCCCGTTTGACAGGTGCCGGGTCAGGTACTCCTGATAATCTTTGGCCGGTTTCTTGTCGGTAAAGCCAAGGCCAAGCAGCAGGTCACCAAGGCTCGGTGCCCTGGTCAAGCCGCCCATGGCCGGCTGCAGGATCGAGGTCATCCCCTGCTTGCCTGCGTATTCATCCCAGGTTTCCAGAGGAAGGCTCACCGGAAGAATCATATCCGCCAACTCTGCTGTTTCGTCCAGGAAGTTGCCGAGGCAGACCTTAAAAGCCGGAGACCGGCTCAGGGCTTCCCTGACCCGGGCTCTGCCTGGCAGGTTAAAGGCCGGGTTGACGTTGTTCAGGATCAACAGATCGGTGCCCCCCTCCGGGAGCCCGAGCAGGGCCGTGCGGATGTCATCTGTCCGGTTAGCCTTCTCCACCCGGTGCCGGTTGCGGGCGTCGATCAGGGACGATTTCGGATCAAGGACAAGGCCGAGCAGATTGGCCGCCAGGTTAATCTTGAACCCACTTTGCCCGGATTCAAGGGTGGCCCCCCCAAGGATGAGGGGTTTGCCGGCTTCGAGGAGCCTGTGGGATAATTGTTCAAACCTGGAGGGTGCAAGACCGCTCAATTGCCGGACCTGTTTCGAGTCCATACCAGCGGTGACGTCCTCCAGGGTCTCGAGGACTCGAGGGGAGAGTCCGCTGCCTCTTCCAGCCTCCAGGGCCTTTTGGATCAGTCCGAGGGCTACCGCGGCTTCGCCGCCCGGACGGCAGGCCAGCCAGTGATCGGCATTGACTCCGGTCAGGGACCGGTAGGGACCGGCCTGGACAAAGATTCCCTTGGAGTGGTTGTCAATGGCGTGCATGGCCTTGAACTTGCGGGCATACTCAATGGGTGAAAGCCAGGTCTCCAGAAATTCGGCTCCAAAGGACAACAAAACATCGGCCTCGTCCAGGCGGTAGGAGACAAGACCGTCAAGGCCGAAAACAGCCTTATTGGCCAGCTTCAAAGCTTCATAGGCAAAAGGTTCATAGATCAGAGGCGGCGATGAGTTCCAGTTGTCCAGAACAGAAGTCATCAGATTGCGCATGGGCTCACCCATGATCTCGCTGACCAGGGTCACCCGGTTCGAACCTTTGGCTGCGGCTGCTTCAGCCTTGTCCTTGAGAATGCTCCTGGCCTCTTTGTAGCTGATGTCTCTCCAGCCATCTTTGCCTCGTATCCTGGGAAGACGGAGGCGGTCTGGGTTATAGACCGCCTGCAGAGCGGCCTGGCCGCGCATGCAGAGCGTGCCGCGGCTTATCGGATGAAAGGGGTTGCCCTCGAGCTTGATGACCCGGCCGTCCCGGTGTTTGGCGATCAGCCCGCAGCCGGCCGGGCATTCCCGGCAGGTGGAGGCGTAGCGGGTTGCTTCCCCGGTGACCATGTCTTCCTGGGTCCGGGACAGGGAGTAGAGGGTCTTTTCCGGTTCCGAGCAGGCTGCTGTCAGCGAGATGCTGCCCAGGCCGGTGAACTTGAGAAAGGTGCGTCGATTCCAGGACATATACTTACGGTCGATATAAATTGAGGTTTTCATTATTCGAAAATCCTGGTACTCGGTGCTTTATAATTCTGCATACTTGCAATTTATTTCTCCCGTAAGTATTTATATTCTAAATAGTTACACAAAAACGTCCAAGCTGCATGTTTCAAGTTAATTCAGTGAAAATTAGAACGGTATAGTTGATGCCTTACGTTAAGGTATGTTGTCTGCCATACTGATCCGACTTAGCTTTTTGTAAAATTTGGGCCTGGAGCCCTGGGGTCGCCAGTCTTTGTTGTAAAAACCAAAATTGGATGATCAGTATACCATCATAAAAGTTAAGTATGATCAGTGTACTAGAGAAAACGGAAAATGGAAGGTGAGAAAATGGGTATTTTAAAAATCAGTGCTCTCCGGTCCGATCCGATGCCGGACCGGATAGCAAAGATTTTTAATGGGGATAGTCTTCAGTAGGAGCGGTTTTGAAGCTGTTTGCAGCGTCTATATTGGCACATAAGTTGCAATTACTTGGTGAATAACTTGATATCAGGAGGTTGCTGATGATGACCCTGGAGAAAATACGAGAGGACAGAAACCTCGTCAATGAGATAGACTGGGAGATGACCCCTGAAGAGGCGGTCAGGCTTTATCTGGAGTGGGGCAACAACTGGGCCGGAGGAAGATATGTCATTCGTTCACCCAGAGATGTGTCCCATTATTTTGTCTTGTATACCTGGGGGGAACGGCCGG
>JAIPDR010000036.1 GCA_021737615.1 Desulfohalobiaceae bacterium
TCATGGTGATCTCGGCCGTGTCGATGCCGTAGGGGCAGAACAGGGAGCAGCGGCGGCACTCCGTGCACTGGTAGAAGTACATGAACCATTCCTTGATCACGTCCTCGGTCAAGGGCCGGGAGCCGCTGAACCTGCCCAGCTTACCCAGAAGCCTGCCCGCTGTGGTGAAGTCTTTGCGGTAGACCGAGCGCAGGAGCTCGGCCCGTAAGACAGGCATGTTCCTGGGATCTCCGGAGCCGATAAAGTAATGGCACTTGTCGGCGCAGGCCCCGCAGCGAACGCAGGTATCCATGAAGATCTTCAGGGAGCGGTACTTCTGCAGACGGTCCCTGAATCCCTCATAGATGATCTCCTGCCAGTTTTCCGGAAGCTTCCAGTCGTCATCCAGGGGGGACCACTCTCTGGGGTTGGGAAAATCCAGGGCCTTCAGGTTCTTGGGATTGGCCGGATAGCTGTACACGCCGGGCCTGAACTGCACCGGCAACTCCATCCAGGGGGTGCGCGGCGGAGTATGATCAATGCTGCTGGTTAACGTCTCTGCTGAGAGCTGTTTGGACATAGTTTACTCCTTTTCTACAGGAAGACCTGCTTCTTTCATTGCCTCACGGTACTCATCCTCCCACTCTTCATAGGGGTGCAGCTTGACCGGATAATCCCAGGGATTGACATGGCGCTGCCTGCGGTTGTTGTTCGGCATATTTCGTGTCGGACTCAAGAAGACACCCCCGAGATGCATGAGCTTGCTCCAGGGGAAATAGACCAGCAGCGCGCTGACCAGGAAGAGGTGGATGTAGAAGATGACCCCGATTCCCTCCGGAACCGAAAAACGGAGGGTGGCCAGACCCATGGTCAGTTCCTTGATTGTGATGATATCGGTCCGGATGAAATAACGCATCAGGATGCCGCTGATGACCACGGCCAGGATGAGAAACAGAGGAAAATAATCCGCCGGCAGAGAGATATAGCGCATCTGGGGGGCAACCACCCGTCTCAGGAAAAGATAGGCCAGGGCGATGAGGATCACGATCTCGGTCAGGTACATGGTGGGCACCCCGAACTGCAGGATACCGTCCAGCTGGTCCAGCCAGACAAAGGGCAGGGGGGTCGGTTCGGTAAAAAACCGCATGTGCCTGGCCAGAATCACGAAAAAGGAGGCATGAAAGGCCAGAGATCCCAGCCACAGCCACTGGGTGGTGCCGTAGCTCAACCGCGGGCCGGTTGTCAGCTGGACCCTGGTGTTGCGGAAAAGGGAGCGGAAAAAGACGATCTCCAGTATCATCCGGCCTACAACCCCCGCGGTCGTGGAGGGATTGTCCAGCTTGCTCCACTTGATCCAGGAGTGTGATTCCTGCTGACCGCCTGTTGTGGGAATGCGAAAGGGCACGGCACTGCGCCCCCAGTCCACGATCTTGTAAACGAAACTGACCAGAAAGAACAAAAAAGCGAGCAGAGGGATGACCACCCCGAACAGGGCGTGCAAACCCGCAGCTCCGGCTCCCAGCAAGGGGATGACCACCAGAGCCAAGACAATGAGCAGGGAATACAATACGTTCATAAAGGCTTACCTCCCTTCCTTAAAATAAGTACCGACAGGGTATCTTCCATTCGCTGTGCCCGGGGGATGCGTTCTGTTTGAACCCTGAATTAAACACCCCGGCGTCCGTTTTGTAAGCGCCTCAGAGCCTCAGCCCTTGAAACTGTTCCTAGTCATCGCCTACCGCTTTGATCCCCGCTTTTTTCCGGAGCAGATAACTGGTCCGCTGCTGGAGCTCCTGCGAGCGCAGCTTCCAGATCTGCTCTCTTTGCTTCATATACAAATCAAAGGCCAGCAGACAGAGGAGATCGATCCGTTCCTCGAACTCCACGAGAGCATGCTCCAAGCGGTCCCCGGAATCTTCCTGCGCCAAGCGGCGCCTGACGATCCTTTTCAGGTCAAGCACAAAAGAGACCGCGCCCGAAGGGGTAAAGTCCTGTACGGCCCGGACCTGAACCAGGTCCTGGACATGGGCCTTTAATTTCTCCGTGCTCTGATCCAATAGGAGCTGATCGAATATCCCTTCCAGGGTCCGCGCCAGGGTGGCGCCCACAGGATTGGCAAAAGGATCTTTCTGTTTTTTGAAAATTTCCGAGGTCTTGGGGGGATAGGTCTGCAAGGCTTTCTCCAGCCAGGCCTTGATCAGGGACTTGCGTTCTCTTGATAAAATTTCTGTCAGTGTATTCACTTTTCTTGATCCATCCGGGCTTTGTCCGCAATTTTGTTGAACATGATATATATTCTATGTCTTGGATAAAAATACATAGATTTCGGGATGTAAAAAACCATGTAGTTATTTTTTTCACAAGCAAGCTGAACCCTTTTAGGACAAAGGAAATGATCAGTCAAGTCTGAAAAGAGGTTTGCAGGAGGCCGCAGGGCTGAGGGAGAGTGAGGGGTGAGAGGAAGGAGAGAAAAAGGTGGGAGGAAAGAGAACGGAGGGCGGAGGACAGTGGACAGTTGTCGGTGGGCGGTGGACGGAAGACAAAGGAAAGTGAAAAGAGGACGGAAGGCGGAAGGCAGAGGGAGGAGGGTTCAAGGATTCGAGGATTCAAGGGTTCAAGGGGTCAAGTGGCGGAAGACACCTGTATCTTCTTGAATTAACATTATAGATGTCAGCCCCGCCTCTGGCCGTGCTGACATATAACTATTTAATATTTATGAAAATAACTGTTAGACTTTTAACTCATGTTGTTGATTTTGATTGCTGCCAGTTTGATCAATGAGAAGAAACTCCAGTTTTGAGCATTGGCACCTCTTTGCGAATCGGGCAACAGGGTTTTCTTGCGCGACCTCGCTTAGAGGTTCTCAGGTTTTCTCAGGCTCGCGACATGGGGGAAACCGGACCGCGCCTACGGCTTTAAACCATAAGACTGCTGAAGATTCTCGTTCAGGCAGCATCAAAGTTTATAGCAGAGTCTAAGAGTCCGGAGGGGGCAGGGATCCCCCATGAGCGAGCCATAGAAAACCGAGAGCCGGAAGCGTTTAAGCAAAAGAGAGCCCTGTGACCGGTTCGCATTCTTAGATGAAGTTTCATACCAGCGGGCTGTGCGTCCACCGGTAGCCGACAGACCAGTTTGATCGAGTCTGAAGATCGGGGTCGGAATCGGTATCGCAGTCGAACCTCTGCTCTTACTGCAAGGCATGGTTGTGAAACAACGCTGAAAGCGTTCCTGCTGGCCGGGTTGCAATGATGAAATCAAAGCCAAGCGAATTTAGCCTGGCGAAGCAGGCTTTCACTGGGGCTGGGATTGGCAGAAGAAGAGGACGGAGGATGCCGGCTGTCACATCCTGAGCCGGACATGATAGCCCTGGCCGCCCCTGGCCACATACATCATGAGGCTGTTAAGCAGCCTGTAGCGGGTGAAGGCCTCCAGGAAATCCTCGTTTGTCTTCATTCGCTGCCCGGCGATCTTGAAGATCCGATCCCCCGGACGAAGGCCCAGGGAATCAGCCGGGCTTTTCGGGATAACCCGGGTCACCGCCAGGGACTCGCCGCCCTCTTTCACCTTGAACCCCCAGCGTTTCCGGGCCAGTTCAAGGATGCGCTCTCTTTCGAATTCTTCCGGTTTGATGGAAATATTTCTCTTATCCGAATCTCTCAGCACAACCAGTTCAGCCTTCCGGTTCCGGGTCATGTTCCGGATCAAGCGAAGATAGTGGGCCTTGTCCTTGATCCGGACTCCGGACAGGCTGAGCAGGATGTCCCCTTGTGTGAGCCCGGCCCTGCTGGCCGGCGTATCCGGAAAGACCTCGGTGATGAGCATTCCGCTCAAGGTCTCGAGACCGAAATAGCGGGCGATCCGCTGGTCGATATCCTGCCCGGAGATCCCCAGCCAGACGGGCTTGACCCGGCCGTAATCCACGAGTTCCTGGATCACGCTCTCCGCCTTGTCTATGGGGATCGCAAAGCCGATGCCCTGGGCCTTGGCGTAAATGGCCGTGTTGATCCCGATGAGTTTTCCGTAGATATTCAACAGGGGCCCGCCGCTGTTGCCGGGGTTGATGGCGGCATCGGTCTGGATGAATCCGGTGAAGGTCCCGCTGTCGCCCTCGACTGTCCGGTCCAGGGCCGAGATCACCCCGGTGGTCACCGTGTGCCTGAAGCCGAAGGGATTGCCGATGGCGATGATCGGTTCGCCTATCAACAGATCATTGGAGGTACCCCGTTCAACCTCGGGCAGTTTTTCCCGGATATCGAGCTCGAGCAGGGCCAGATCGAAATCCGGGTCGGAACCGGCCAGTTCGGCCTCGAACCGTCTTCCATCCAGGAGCCTGACACTGATGTTCGAGGCCCCGGTGATCACATGGGCGTTGGTCAGGACCAGCCCCTTGCTGCCGTCGATGATCACGCCTGAGCCCAGGCTTTTGGCTTCATAGCGCCGTTTGCGGCTGGGGAAGATATCCTGAAAAAAAGGAAACTCCTCGTTTCTAAAGAATCCGCTGAAGGGATTCACTTCCCGCTCATAAACCTTCGAGGCCTGGATATTGACCACCGCCGGTGAAACCTGTTCTACCGCTCTGACCACCGGCGTCCTGCGCAGGTCCTCATGTTCATGGGCCAGGGCAGAAGTCCGGGCCGGCAGCGGGCTCAACAGGAGAATGCAAATGATCGCAAACCTGGTCCTAAACTGCAAAGCAGACACCTCGATTACAAGGCCCTCAGCCGCTTGATCCGCTCCTGGACAGGGGGATGGGTGCTGAAGAGGTTGGCCAGGTTCTGGCCACTGAAAGGATTGACGATAAACATGTGGGCCGTCGCCGCATTCCCTTGCTTCATGGGCATTTTTTTGCTGTAGGCGTCCAGTTTCTCCAGGGCGCTTGCCAGATACACCGGGTTACCCGAAAGTTCGGCCCCGCTTCTATCAGCCAGGTACTCCCTGGATCTGGAAATGGCCATCTGGATGAGCATGGCCGCGATCGGGGCCACAATGGCCAGGACGATGGCCAGCAGAGGATTCCCCCCTTCATCGTCATTGCCGCCCATGCCGAAGATGGCCGCCCATTTGACCATGGTCGAGACGAACATGATGACTCCGGCCAGAGTCGCGGCCACACTCTGGATCAGGATATCCCGGTTCCGGATATGCCCCATTTCATGGGCCAGGACCCCCTTGAGCTCCTCCGGGGTGAGCAGGTGCATGAGTCCCTGGGTCACGGCAACCACGCTCTTCCCCGGAGACCGTCCCGTGGCAAAGGCGTTGGGGGCATCCTGCGGGATGAGGTAGACTTTCGGTTTCGGGATCCCCCCCTTTGTCGCCAGTTCCTCAACAATCCTGTGCAAAGCCGGAGCATCCCGGGGTCCCAGCTCCCTGGCCTTGTACATGGACAGGACGATTCGGTCGGAAAACCAGTAGCTCCCGACGTTCATGGCTATGGCCAGGATAAAGGCAAAGATCAGTCCGCTCTGACCGCCGAGAAGCCGGCCGAACAAAAGAATGAGCGCCGTGAGCAGGCCGAGCAGCAGACCCGTCTTTAATTGATTGGTCATTGCTATGTTTTCTCCCTAAGATAAGCTTCTTGTTTCTTGTCTTTTTAATCATCAGCAGGGATCTTCGCTGACCTCGATCTTCTGAGGCCCGGCTGCTTCCCTGCCTTTCCGGACAACGATAGTCAACAGCCCTTCCTGAAACCTGGCCCGGATGCCGGATTCATCCGCCTTGTGTCCCAAGGTGAACTTCCTGGCAAAAGGGCCGTAAGAACGTTCCAAAAACTGATATCTGCTGCTGGAAACCTCCTTGACCATCCTCCGTTCTCCATAAACCCAGAGCTCGTTACGGTTGAGTTCTATGCTTACCTGATCTTTATCCAACCCGGCCAGTTCAACCTGAATCACATATGAGTCTTGCGTCTCATAGGAATCGGCAACAGGGCACCAGGTGGCCAGCCGTTCGGATTTCTTTTCCCGGACTTCAAAGCGATCAAGGACCTCATCCATGAGGCTGTCCATCTTCTCTTTCATACCCTGAATCTCAAGCCAGGGATTCACATTGTATTTGGCCATGAAAACACTCCAGCAGCTGACGGGTTTCTGTGCTGTTACCAAGTTATATTTTTTAAGCAGGGAATGGAAAATGTCAATACCCCGGCCTTGAAACCCGATATCGGCCGGGGAAGCTTTTTTTTGCAGATCTGTTCAGGACCTGAAGAAATGCTTCTTAAAGACCCGGCAAATCAACCTTTGACAGTTCGCTCCTTTCCTGGGTAAGATCGCAGCCCGTACCGGGCTACGGATAGAATGAACCAATCTCATCTTGCAAAGGCAGGATGCTTTTCATTCCGGCTCAGTATAAACAGGCTCAGCGGTCAAGAGGTGAACGAAATGGAACAGTTTCCCAGAATGCAACGCCTTCCACCCTATGTCTTTGCCCAGGTCAACGAGCTCAAGATGCAGCTCAGACGCCAGGGAGACGACATCGTGGACCTGGGGATGGGCAACCCGGATATCCCCACTCCGGAACATATTGTAAACAAAATGACGGAAGCGGCTCAAAAAGGCGTCAACCACCGCTATTCAGCCTCCAGGGGACTGCCCAACCTGCGCCGGGCCATCTGCGCCTGGTATCAGCGAAAATACGGTGTCCGCCTGGATCCCGACCAGGAGACCGTGGTCACCATTGGCGCCAAGGAGGGACTCTCCCACCTGGCCCTGGTCATGCTCAGCCCCGGGGACGTAGTCTTTACACCGGATCCGACCTACCCCATCCATACCTACTCGGCGATCATAGCCGGAGGAGACGTGAGACGTATCCCCATCGGCCCGGACCGCGACTTTTTCAGAGATCTCCTTCAGGCCACCCGCCAGACTTGGCCGCAGCCAAAGCTTTTGATCCTCTCCTTTCCCCACAACCCGACGACCCAGGTGGTCGACCTGGACTTTTTTCAGAAAATCGTCGACTTTGCCAGGGAGCACAACATCTATGTCATTCATGATCTGGCCTATGCCGATCTGGGGTTTGAAGGACACAGCCCGCCCAGCTTTCTTCAGGCCAGGGGCGCCCGGGAGGTCGGTGTCGAGTTCTTCTCTCTCTCCAAAAGTTATTCCATGGCCGGCTGGCGGGTGGGCTTCTGTTCGGGGAATCCGCAGATCGTCCATGCCCTGACCAGAATCAAGAGCTACCTGGATTACGGCATCTTCCAACCAATCCAGATCGCTTCCATAGTAGCCTTGAATGAAGACCAGGAATGCGTCGCCCGGATCAGGGACGAGTATGAGAAACGCAGAAACAGTCTGATATCCGGTTTAAGGCGCATCGGCTGGAAGATCCCCCGGCCCAGGGCCACCATGTTTGTCTGGGCTGAGATACCCGACAGATTCAAGGAACTGGGGTCTGTGGAATTCTCGAAGCTCATGCTGAAAAAGGGCGGGGTCGCGGTCTCACCCGGACTTGGCTTCGGCCATTATGGCGACAGTCATGTCAGATTCGCCCTGGTGGAAAACAGACAGAGGATAAATCAGGCCGTCAGAGGCATCAAGGAAGTCATCAACGCCTAATTTTTAATTTTGAGCATCAAAACGCTGATACGAAGTCTGTATGTGCGGCCTCACTGAAGAGTTTTTTATTCAGAAACCAAACAAGTGACAGTATTATTATGCAGGACAAACCCATCCACATCGGGCTGGCCGGGTTCGGGACAGTGGGTACCGGCCTGGCCCGGATACTGGCAAGCAACCGGGATTGGCTCGACAAGAGGCTGGGCCGGGAGCTGAAAATCAAGACCATTCTTGTGCGCGACCTGGATAAGCCCAGGTCTTTCATCCCGGAAGCCTCGACCAGGTTCACGGACAAGATCGCGGATCTGGTCGAAGACCAGGACCTGGATATTGTGGTCGAACTCATAGGAGGTCTGAAGACCTCCTATGAGATCATCAGCAGATCCTTAACCTCCGGGAAATCGGTGGTCACGGCCAACAAGGCCCTGCTGGCGGAAAGAGGGCCTGAGCTTTTTGCTCTGGCAGCCGAGAACAGCCGGGGACTTTACTATGAAGCCAGTGTGGCCGGAGGCATCCCCATTGTCCAGACCTTGAAGGAATCTCTGGCCGGCAACCGGATCGAGTCCCTGACCGCTATCTTGAACGGGACCTCCAATTTCATGCTCACGGAGATGACGAAAAAACACCTGGACTATGAACAGGCCCTTAGCCTGGCTAAGGATAAGGGATACGCCGAATCCGACCCCGCCCTGGATGTGGAAGGCTGGGATGCGGCCCATAAGCTCTGCATCCTCATCCGCCTGGCTTACGGCCGGGATTATCCCTTCTCCCGGCTGCCGGTCCAGGGCATCCATCACGCCGACGCCTATGACCTGATCAAGGCCGGAAATTTCGGATATGTCCTGAAGCTGATAGCTCAGGTCAGGGAAAAATCGGGCTCGCTCCAGGCCGGGGTCTTTCCGGCCCTGATCAACAAGGACCACATGCTGGCCAAAGTAGACGGTCCGTTCAATGCCATTTTGATGGAAGGCAATGCAGTGGGGCCGATCATGCTCTACGGACAGGGGGCCGGAGACCTGCCCACCGGCAGTGCCGTGCTCTCGGACATCATGGCCCTGGTCAACCGGCAGGCCTCTTATAATAATACAGGGTTCCTGGACAGCGAAATGAAGACCGCCAACATCCTGCAACCCGAGCTGACCGTGTCCCGGCATTACCTGCGCTTCACGGTCCAGGACCGCCCCGGGGTGCTCGCCGTCTTGGCCAGGATCATGGGGGAGCAGAACATCAGCATTGCCCAGTTGAATCAGACCCAGGAAGCAGCCGGGCAATATGTGCCCGTTGTCCTGATGACCCATGCGGCTCCGCTTCAGCAGATCAAGGCCGCCCTTCAGGAAATCGACGGCCTGGACTTTGTCCGGTCCCCAACCACCCATTACAGGATCTTATAGGATGACCCGCAAGCTGCTCTTTCTCATCGCCGACGGCATGGGCGACTATCCGCTGCCGGAACTGGAGGGGCGCACCCCCATGGAGGCCGCTGAAACCCCCAATATGGACCGCCTGGCAAGTCTTGGCACTCTGGGACTCTGCCGGACCATTCCCCGGGGAATGGGCGCGGGATCGGATATCGCCAACATGTCCCTTCTAGGGTTCGACCCGGCCATATACCACACCGGCCGGGGTCCCATAGAGGCCGCAGCCCAGGGGCTACCATGCGAGAACACGGACCTGATCTATCGCCTGAACCTCTGTACTGTCTCTGAATTTTCAGCGCAAGGTGTGATGCTGGACCACAGCGGGGGGCACATCTCGGAGGAGGACGGCGCCTTTCTTATACAGCGGCTGCAAAGAGAACTCTTAACTGATGACTTCGTCATCACACCGGGCTTTCAATACCGGCATCTCCTGATCCAGAAAGGCGGAGTCCTGGGTACGGAAAACGACCTGAACATCTCCCCGCCCCACGACCTCATCAACAAGCATCTGGACCGGGACCTGGCCCTCTTCAACCGGAGCCGCCCTCTTTCCAATCTGGTCTATCAGGGGGCCCGCCTCCTCCGGGACACGGGCAACCCCACCCGGGTCAACGCAGTCTGGCCCTGGGGACAGGGAAGGCCTCTTTCGCTCCCTGACTACAACAGCCACTTCGGATACCGGGGAGCGGTCGTCTCCGCGGTTGATCTGATCAAGGGCCTCGGCCGGGCCGCAGGGATGACCGTCCCGGACATTCCCGGTGCAACCGGCCTGCTGGACACGGATTACCGGGCCAAATGCGAGACAGCCAGAGAACTCCTGGAAAAAAACGATTTCCTCTACCTGCACCTGGAAGCACCGGACGAATGCGGCCACAGCGGAAACATCAAAGACAAGATCGAGGCCATCCGCCGCTTCGATCATTTGATCCTGGGACCGCTTTTAAAAAGCGTGGAAGAATACCGGGCCGGATGCTTGATCGGTTGTGATCACCTGACCCCGATCGTCAAGCAGACCCACACCCATGATCCGGTCCCCTTCCTCTTTTACGACCCCCTTAGCCCCAGCCGCTCCCCGGTCTCGGGATTCAGCGAACAAAACGCCGGGGAGGCCTCCCTGATCATTGATCCGGGACACAATCTGCTGCCCTGCCTCGTCCGGAAAATGAAGGCGGTCTCATGAAAAAACAAGAGCCCTTTCCCCAGCCCGAAGCCTGGTGGGAACACCGGGTCTCCTATGGTGAAACCGATGCCATGGGCATCGTCTACTACGGCAATTACCTGCACTGGTTTGAACAGGCCAGATCGCACTTCATCCGGGAGAGGGGCATGGGCTACTCCGAGATAGAAAAACAAGGGGTGCTGCTGCCGGTACGCGAGGTCCATTGCCGCTATCTGGCCCCGGCCACCTACGAACAGGAGATCATGGTCCGGACCGGCATCGGAACCTGGGCCCGGGCCTCCCTGACTTTTGAGTATCAGGTCTATAATCTCTCCCGGGACAGGAGCCTGATGACCCTGGGCCAGACCCAGCACGCCTGCGTCTCCCCGCAGGGCAGGCCGGTTCCGGTTCCGGACTGGCTGAAAACACTCTGCAGCTAACCCGGATAAACCGGAAAGGTTCCAGGTTCACGGTTCACAGTTCACGGTTAAAAAATGAGGAGATTTGAAGGATTACAGAGCTCTTTCCAGTGAGCTGAAATGTGTATGAATTTTTGGACACTTTATTGTGAATTGTCCAATTTTGAAGTCAAATAAATCATTTCAAACAGTTAACTCTCATAATTGGTACAGGTGTACGAAGTCTGCACTTGTCGATACGCTAAACAAAAAGGTCATGACCGGCGGTCATGACCTTTTTGTTTAGCGCTTGAACATCTTTTCAAGTTGACCGTATTCCAGGCCGACCAGGGCCGGCCGGCCATGGGGACAGTGCTCCTTGTCCCGGCAGGCCTGCCAGGCTGAAATCAGCTGCAGGGCTTCCTCCCGGGCCAATTGTTCCCCGGCCTTTACCGCCTGCCGGCAGGCCATTAGACACCAGATCTGATCCAGGGTCTCCAGCTGCTCCGTCAGGACCGAATCCAGAAAGCTCTTTGCCTGTTTCAGGTCGAGGCTGGTAGGAACGGTCCGGATCAGGATCCGCTCCTTCCCGGGGCGCTCAAAGGAAAAACCGAGCCTTCGCAGCAATGGCGCGGATTTCTCCAGAGCCGCCTGTTCAGACCTGTGCAGTCTCTTCTCGATGGGCAGAGCCAGATTTTGACGCGGAGAGCTTTCACCTGTGCCTTTGTACTGTTCGAACAGTACCCGTTCATGGGCCGCATGCTGATCCAGTATGAGAAGCCCCCGGCTTTTGTCCCTGAGCAACAGATAACTCAGATAGATCTGGCCCAGATAATCATAGCCTGAAACCGAATCCAGTCCTGCCGCAGACCACTGGCCCTCATCCTTTTGAAAGCGGCTTTCCTGAAGATTTGATCCGCTTTCTTTTAAGCGGCCAGGGTCCGAAAATGCGGGACCGGCTTCCGTCTCCTCCCTTAGCGTCGCCCCGCTCAGATCGGAGAAGCTCCTGAATTGATATTTTGGGGAAGAGAAACCGGTTCTGGAGGCAAAAAAAGCCTGACTCGATTCAGGCCCTCTTGAGTACTGCTTGCCTTCTTTGTCCTGAAGGGCCTGGAGTACGCCGTTGCGGATCAGGCTGAAGACGGCCTGCTCATCCCTGAACCTGACCTCGGACTTGGCCGGATGGACATTGACGTCCACCTCTGCGGCAGGGATGTCCAAGAAAAGGACCGCCTGGGGATACTCCCTGGACAAGAGCTTCCCTTTATAGGCCTGCCTGAGACCGCTGAGCAGCAGTTTGTCCTGCACCGGGCGGTTGTTCACAAAGAAAAGGATCCGTCCGCCCCTGGCCTGGGCCGAATCAGGCGAACCAACCACCCCCTGAATGCGAAATCCTTGCGGCTGCTCGAAGCAAACGTCCAGGAGTCCCTGCTGGATCTTCTCCGGCCAGATCAAGCCCAACCTTTCCAGCAGGGACTGCTTTCGAGGAAAGGACAGAACCCGCCGTCCTCCGGAGACAAATGAAAATTCCACCTTGAGATGGGCCAGAGCGAAACGCTGGACAACCTCCTGACATTTCTTGAATTCCGTATTCCGGGTCTTTAAGAATTTCAGTCTGGCCGGGGTGTTCACAAACAGGTCCCGGACCTCGATTTTGGAACCCTTTTTTAAGGAGATGGGTCTTTTTTCCAGAATCCTGCCGAACTCCACCTCAAGTTTTGTCCCTTCCGGTTCCGGTCCGGGACAGGACGAAAAGTGCACCCTGGAGACCGAGGCGATACTCGGCAGGGCCTCGCCGCGGAAGCCGAAACTGTCGATTAGGCTCAAATCCCGGGCAGAAACGATTTTACTGGTCGCGTGTCTGGTCAGGGCCAGCTCCGTTTCCCGGGATCCCAGTCCGTGCCCGTTGTCCTGAACGCTTATCAGCCCCTGCCCGCCGGCCTCTATGTTGACCTCGATCCTGTCCGCCCCGGCGTCCAGGCTGTTCTCGACAAGCTCCTTGAGCACGCTGGCCGGCCGCTCCACCACCTCGCCAGCTGCGATCTGATTCTGAAGCTCCGGCGGCAGGATCTTTATTTCTCTCTTGATTTTGCTGTTCATGAATCAGTCAAAGGAATCCCCTGTTGAAACCTTCCCAGGTTCAGGAGGTTGATTTGCAGACTGACCCTGGTCTCTTCTTCGGACTTGAAGTGAGAGATCCCCACCCCCCAGCACTGGTCCTGATATTCAAGCCCGATCTCCCGTTCGATGAGCTCCGAATTGACGGTGTCTGTTTCATAGTTGAGGTACGCGGTCCAGGCCGGGCCCAGGCTGAGCCTCCCCCCGAGCCTGAAGATACTCAATTCCTGCTGCTCGGGATGATTGATGTCGTCCATTTCCGCCTGGTAATCATATCCGAGATAGGCCTGATACCTGTTGCCGCTGCGCAGCCTGAGCATGTTCTCGTGCTCGGTGAGCATGCTTTCGTAAGGGGAAAACCGGGTCGTGCTCTCATAGGTCAGCCAGGGGTCGAATCGAAAAGAAAGCCTGGCCCTGACATCCGAAAAAGGGCGTTTATCCGGGTAGGCCTGGAGGCGGTCGGCCCGGTCGGCCTCGTTGAAATCATAGCTCTGTTCCAGATCGAAGCGGCAAAAATCGAAAAATCTAACGACGCTTTCATATTCCGTACCGTTTGCCTGGGCCTTGTTGACCACCGTCTCCTTCCTGGCCGTTAAAAAGGAGGTCAGGGAATAGGTCAGCTCATTTACCGGATCTATGTCATCCACCGAGTCGAAAATCGGGAGATCCGCCTGATTTTCTTCAGGAAGATATTGATACCTCAATCTGGGCTGGATGGTATTTTTGATCTTCGTCCATTTCGAATAGCCCAGAGTCGCCTCTGTGGGACGCATCTCCATTTCTCCGTTGAGTTGGAAGATCTTGGAGACCGAACTGAAGGCACTGATCGAAAAGTCCCACATTCCCCTGTCCAGTTCATTGTCCGTGACCGAAGGATCATCTTCAATTTGATCAACCAGATAAAGGGTCTGCCGCCAGTTCACACTGGGAATGATCGACCCGTAGATCGAGTTAAGCGGCAGGCTCAAACCGGGATAGAGGTCCAGCCTGGTCCCGGTGACCCCTTTTTCTCTCCAGAAATAGGTCAGTTCGTTTTCCGCCTTCCATTCCAGGGGGGTCCTGCCGAGGTGCTGCTTGTAAGCGTCAAAGGTGACTTCCGGCAGCCTCTGCAATGTCGGATTCTCGTCAGGATCTCTGTTGTCGTTCATATAGGCCAGGTTCTGGGTATACTCGAGCCTTGACCCCAGGCCGTAATATCCCCAGTTCCGGTTCACGGTCCAGACACTGGTCCTGGTCAAATCGTCCTGATCATCGATATCCCGCCCGAACTCCCCTAAGAAAGTCTCCAGACTCTCATCATATCCGCTGCTTCCCTTGTCGAACTCCCGCAGATAGTTCTGATCCGAGACATAATCGATATCCAGTTTGGTCAGCCACTCCGGAGAGAAAAGAAATCCATTGTACTTCGATCTGACCCAGTAGCGGTCGTCATTTGGCCTGATCAACCCGTCGTCGGCAAACTGGCCGGGTTCCCCGGCTTCGCTCTCCGCCACCAGGTCATCCTGGAGCCAGTCGGCCCGAAAAAAGCCCTTGCTCAGGGGATTGGGCGTGGTTCGATATTCTGCCCCCAACATGACCCCTCTTCTGGACATGGAATTGAGATACAGGGTCATGTCCTGTTCTTCCCCCAGGACCTGGTAGTATGGAAGATTGACCTCGGCCCCGTGCTCTGAACTGTAGCCGACGTCAGGGATCAGAAAACCAGAGGAGCGATCGCTCTTGGTTGAGAACGTGAGATAGGGGGAATAGAGCAGGGGGAGATCCTTGATATGAAACCTGGGGTGCCAGATCCTGGCATAGCCGTCCACGGTCACCCTTCCCCGGGGCGTCTTCAAGGACCAGTCCGGACTCTCTCCGTCGCAGGAAGTCACCGTGGCTTCTTCGAATTCATAGGTCTTTGGCCCGGTCTTCTTCATTCTTTCGCCTTTGACATAGACATGGGTCTCTTCGAAAAAGACCCGGCCCTGTTTGAGCCAGCCGACCTTGTTGACCAGATCGAATTCTGCCTCCTCGGCATAGAGTTCATCTCCGCCCCAGTTCATCTGCACGTTTCCCCGGAGATAGACCCATCTGCTTTCCCAATTATAACGCATATAATCCGCCTGCAGAGCATCTCCTCTCTGAGTCAGCAGCACCCTGCCCCTGGCATGGACGACCTTGTCCTCGCGGTCAACCTCCAGGCTCTCCGCCTTCAGATCCCACGGCAGCTCCTGCATCGAATCGGGCAGAGACAGCTCCTGCGCTCCCGGAGTTTTGACCATGGCACAGATTCCGAGCATCGCCAAAAGGAAAACCTCCAGAAACGCTTTTCTCTTCATGCTTCCCCGCTGTTTGTTTCAGTTTAACCGCATACAAAAATCTCAGTACCACTTAATAAGAATGCATGATTTTGTAAAGATTAATTTAATTTACGTTTCGAAACGATTGCCAAGCTCCCGGAAAAGTGGCAGTATGTTCGGCCATGAGCACACAGGCCAGGCAAACCCTCAGGCTCGGGAGGATAAGCTACCTCAACGTCCTGCCCATCTATCATCCCCTGGAAAAAGGGGAGGTGGCCAACGACTTCCGGATCGTGTCCGGACCACCGGCCCGGTTGAACGAGCTGATGTCCCGGGGGGAACTGGATATCAGCGCGGCTTCAAGTTTTGAATACGCCAGAAATTTCCAAAAATACCTTCTGGTTCCGGATCTGGCCATCGGCAGTCAGGGCCCGGTGCAAAGCGTTCTGCTCTTGAGTCGGACCCCTTTGTCCCGGCTGGAAGAAGAACCCATCTTAGTCAGTTCTCAGACCCACACTTCGGCCGCCCTCCTGCGACTGATCTTAAAGGAAAGGCTTCATCTCGACCCCGGCTACCAGACAGGAAACATCACCGCTCAGATCGGCTCGCCCAACCCGCCGGCGGCCTTTCTGGCCATAGGTGACGAGGCCCTGCGGCTTCGGAACCTGCCTGACTATCCCTACAGGCTGGATCTCGGCCAAGCCTGGCTTGAGTGGACCGGGCTCCCGTTTATTTTCGGGGTCTGGATCATCAACCGTGATTCATTGAGAACCAGGGAGATGGATATACAGCTGGGCTGCCGGAAAATCCTGGCCGCGAAAACCTGGGGCATAAAACGGATTGCCTTCTTCAGCGAACTGATCAGCAAAAAGGGGATTCTCAACCGGGAAGAGGTTTTTTCCTATCTTCAGGGGCTGGTCTATGACTTTAGCGAGCGTGAACAAAAGGGGCTGAAACTCTTTTTTGACCTCCTTGCCAAATCCGGGACAATCGGGGCTTCACCCGATCTAAACTTTTTCTCTGCAGTTTGAAGGCGCTCCTAATCCTCCCGGTCCTTGATATACTCCAGAACTTCATACAAAAGGTCCCGCTCCCTGGTATCGGGAAAACGATTCAGGGATCTGGCGGCGGCCTGCAGATACTTGTTGGACTCATCCCTGGTCTTCCGGCTCAATCCTTTTCGTTCCATCTCTTCCAAGACCCATTGCTGTTCAAATGGATCCAAGCCCTTGCCCTTGATCTTTTTCAACAGGTCATCCCTCTTCTCCCTGCTCATCCCCTGCAAAAACAGGATCAAAGGCAGGGTCAGCTTTCCTTCCCGGAGATCGCCTCCCTTTGGTTTTCCGGTGTTCAAGTGGGAAACTGAATAATCCAGGGCATCGTCCACCAGTTGAAAGGCAATTCCCAGGTTGAGGCCGAAGGTTTTGGCCGCCTCCACCTGCTCCTGCAAACTCCCGGACATGATTGCTCCGCTCTGGCAGCAGGTTTGCAGCAAATAGCCTGTCTTGCCCACCACGATCTCCATGTACTTTTCCACGGTCAGGGAAGGTTCCTTGAGTTGCTGGATCTCCTGGATCTCCCCGACAGCAGTCCAGTAAATCGCCTGGGAAATACAGCGCACCAGGGGAAGGCTCTCGTATTCCGTAACGATTCTGTTGGCCACGGCCAAAAGGGCGTCTCCGGCCAGGATGGCTTCATTGACTCCGAAGACGATATGGGCCGTGGTCTTTCCCCGGCGCATCTCCGCCTGATCCAGGATATCGTCATGGAGCAGGGTGGCGGAATGGATCAATTCCAGGGCCGCAGCCAGGGGGTAGATATCTTTGCCCTCATAGCCCAGGGCCCTGGCCGTCAACAGACAGAGCATGGGTCTGAGCCGCTTCCCTCCGGCCTCCAGGATATGGGTGGCTACCGGCTTGACCAGGGGATTCAGGCCGGCTACCGTCTCGCTGAGACAGGATTCGATTCCCGGAAGATTGAACTGGATATACTCTTTGATTGCGCTCATGCCATTTTCTTACCCTGAAACCCAGGGGCTAGACAAGGACAGATTTTGGTCGTGAACAAAAGAGCTCCCTGCTCATCTCTTTCAGGACCCGTAAGCTCCCCTGCAAATTCCAGTCTTCTTTGCTGCGCGAGCCCACTTTATTGGATATGCTCCGGCATTCCAAAAAGGGGATCTGTTCCTGATGACAGCACCAGGCCAGGGAAAACCCCTCCATATTCTCACACTGAACCCTATAGGCTGCGGCCATCCCTCTTGCCTCGGCCGCGTCTCCCGTGACCCCGGCCACAGTCAGGCTCCTTACTCTGGACCAGTTCGCGGGCAGTTTCAGGCCCAGAGAGCGCGCCTTCTTTTCAGGATGAAGGGCTAAATGGTCCTGGATCAGGCCTCCCTGATCCTCCCCCAGCTTTTGTTTCAAGGCCTGGACATCGATACCGGTTTTCGTCCTGACCCCGATCTCGGGCCAGTATTCTTCCATAACTACCGCTTTGCTGAGCAGAGGGACCCGGACCATATCGAAACTCCCGCCGATCCCCAAATTGACCACCCCGCGGACCGGGGTTCCTGACCCAAGGACCCTGCCCAGGGACATGGCCGCGTTGAGGGGGCCGATTCCGGTCACCAGGACAAGGAACCATTGGTCCTGGTGCCTCCAGGCCCTGGGCCTGGTCAATTGCACATCCCCCAGTTCACCGAACGGGGCCAGTACGGCCCGCATCTCTTGGAGGGTGGCGGTCACGACCAGCAAAGGTTTTCTTCCGGGTTTTCCGGTTTGATTCGACATCGGCGGATTGGCAATCATCGCGAAAATAATACATCCGGGGTGGCCCCCGGGGCCTGTCTGTTTTCAAAGGCGGCCTGCCTTACAAGCGCCAGTAGGCCAGGCCCGCCCCTTTGAGCTCCTGAACAGGAATGCGTCCCTTGAGATCGAAAAACAGCCCTTTTTCTTGAAGGCAGCCCTTGATCTCCAGGGCGGAATACCTGAGAAAGGCATCATGGGGCACGGCTAGAATGACAGCTTCCAGATCTGTAAGCTCCTCGATTCCAGCCAGTTCCACACCGAGTTGCTTTCCGGCTTCGGCTTCATCAACCAGGGGGTCGCAGACCAGGACTTCGATATCAAAGGATTCCAGCTCCCTGATTATATCGATGACCCGCGTATTGCGCAGGTCGGGGACATTCTCCTTAAAGGCCAGGCCCAGAACCCCCAGCCGGCTGCCCTTTATGGAAAAGCCGGCCCGGATCATCTTCTTGACCACGGTCCGGGCCACATACTCTCCCATGGAGTCGTTGATCCTCCTGCCAGCCAGGATGACCTGGGGATGGTATCCCAGTCGTTCCGCCTGAAAGGTCAGATAATAGGGATCGACCCCGATACAGTGCCCCCCCACCAGTCCGGGGCGAAACGGCAGGAAGTTCCATTTGGTCCCCGCGGCCTCCAGGACCTCCTGGGTATCGATTTCCATTCTCTGAAAAATCAGGGAGAGCTCGTTCATCAGAGCGATGTTCAAATCCCTCTGGGTATTCTCAATGACCTTGGCCGCCTCGGCCACCTTGATGCTCGAGGCCTTGAAGATCCCTGCGGAAACGACTTTCCCGTAGACGGCCGCCAAAAGATCGGTGGTGGCCTGATCCTGACCGGCCACGACCTTGACGATATTTTCCAGGGTGTGCACCTTATCCCCTGGATTGATCCGCTCCGGCGAATACCCGACCTGAAAATCCGGACCGCAGCGAAATCCTGATTCCTGTTCCAGGACAGGAATACAGATCTCTTCTGTCAAGCCTGGAAAGACCGTGGACTCAAAGACCACCACGCTGCCCCGGGCAAGATGTTTTCCCGCATTGGCCGCCGCCTGCCTGATCGGCTCCAGGTCGGGACGACGGTAGCCGTCAATGGGTGTGGGAACGGCCACGATAATCAATCCGGCCTCAGACAGCCTTCCGGGGTCGCTTGTGTACTCGATTCCGGCTCCGGCCAGCCGCCCCTGATCGACTTCTCTGGTGCGGTCCTGTCCGGAATTGAGCTCCCTGACCCGGTCTTCGGAGACATCGAATCCGATCACCTGAAAACAATCAGCCAGGGCGACCGCCAGGGGCAGCCCGACGTAGCCCAGCCCAACGACTGCCATTTTAACCCGTTTCGACTCGAGATCAGCAAACTGCAGCATCATTTTTCTCCTAGCCCGGGATATTCTCAAGAAAGACTTGAGAATGTTCCGGCCTCTCTTTGCTAAATATGAAAAACTCTATTTCCACGTTCAAAGCTTCGCCTTCCGCGCTCCGACTTGCCAGATACGTATTCCGCCCTTTTCTTCCCCAAACCCAACCCCAGCGAAACCCTGCTTCGCCAGATTAAATTAGCTTTGATTTCATAATCGTAGCCCTAAAAGCAGGAACGCTTTCAGAGTTATTTCAGGGTAAACATTCCAGCATATTCGCTTTCTGACCTCTGGCCTCTCTTGTGAAACTTCACGTAAGATATTGAAGTTTCAGCCTCGATCAGACTGGCCGTTCCGCCGGCCAGAGGCGCCGCTCGTATGAAACTCCATCACAGAATGCGAACCGGTCACAGGGCTCTCTTGCGCTTAAACGCTTCCGGCTCTCGGTTTTTTAAGGCTCGCTCATGGGGGATCCCTGCCCCCTCCGGACTCTTAAACTCTGCTATAAACTTTGATGCTGCATGAATGAAAATCTTCAGCAGTCTTATGGTTTGAAGCCGTAGGCGCGGTCCGGTTTCCCCCATTTCGCGAGCCTAAGAAAACCTGAGAACCTCTAAGCGAGGTCGCGCAAGAAAGCCCTGTTGCCCGGTTCGCAAAGAGGTGCCAATGCTCAAAACTGGAGTTTCTTCTCATTGATCAAACTGGCAGTTATGGGCTTCAACCCAATTACATAATAGCCTGGCTAAATATTCTTATATAAATTAAGTAATTATATGTCAGGCCAGCCAGAGGCAGGGCTGGCATCTGACCTCTCACTCTCCCCAGGCGGCCATGGCCACCCCCAGGCTGCTGACCGCAAAGGGAAGCAGGAAGTCGGAAATGGGTTCGCCGCCCTTTTCAGCCACTGGATCGGGCAACAGGAGCAGGTGGCTGACCGGCAGGTGCCGGATGGAAACAAGCCCCCCCTGCTCGAGAAAGCTCTCCTGGGAAATTATGGCCAGACGGGGGTAACGGCAGCCGAAGGCGGACAGTTCGTCCAGGGCCTGCCCCAGGAATCGTTCGCTGCAGGCATCCAGAACGATCAAGTTGTCGTTTCCAGGATCATAATCCCTCCTCAGCTCCGGCAAGTACCACTTCCCCCTGGCAAAAAACGCAGAGACGATCTCCTGCTCTTCCGGCAGGGCCGGATCCTGTAAAAAGTGATCCACATCCCGTCCCTGGAGATATTTCTCCTCCCAGGCCTTGACCGCTTGTTCCCCGTAGCCCTCGATCAGGGAGGCCCTTTTCTCAAGACAGACGAACTTATCTTCCACCCGGTCGTCAACGGTGACCACGGGTCCGTGGGCGCAGGCTCCGAACTGATACCACTCCATAACCCTGGTCCCGTGATGGTCGAAACGGTTGACCCAGGCCACCCCGTTTCCCGAGGCCGGCCCGATGAACAGGCCGGTTCTGTAGTCCGGGTTCAAGGCATTGGTTTCCCGGACAGATTGGTAGAGTTCTTCGGCACTCAAAAGGGTGGAGATTATCAGCCCGGCCAGTTGGAAATGCTCCTTGAGCACCCGGGCCTTTTCCGGGTCCAGGGCCTCCCAGATCCGGATCAGAAAGAGCGAGAGGGCTGCATAGAGCTGGAGTTGTTGACTGGCGCTTTGAGCTGTTCGCAACTGATAGCAGCCTAGAGAACAGGCAAACACTTTGGCAAGCTCAGGCTGGATGGGCGGGCCGAACCACAAAAACTGCAGTGGCGCCTTGGACAACAGATTGCTCAAGACAGGACCCTCCGGCTCGCAGGAGGCCAGGACGATGCCCAGGGTGTCCTCGGGAAAGACCGGAATTTTCTTGCCGGGAGAATCCACTCTGATGGGACATCCCAAAAAAGGAGTCCACTGCTTGGCCGCATTTCTGGCCGTGGCCTCGGCGCCCTTGTCCAGCGGGATAAGAACGATTTCTCCGTCCACCGGAAGCTGTTTTAAGACCAGATCGGCAAGCCGGCTGAAATCGTCCGGCAGATCAGAGATCAAAGCATTCAGGGGATCCTCGTCGGCCAGAATCAGGCCGAGCCGCCGCAGGTCCCGATAGTACTCTTTTTCCCACTCTTTGCGGCTGTTTTCTTCCCAAAAGCTGACCTCTTCGAGCCGGGCAGCCGGGTCCATCGCTTCCCAGGCCGGGGACCAGCTTCGGTTCTTTTCCGCGAGCCTCTGGATCTCTTGAAAAACAGTGGCTTGTTTTTCAAAGCCGCCCCGGGTCACCGTCACAGACTTGGCCCTGTTTCGCGGGAAATCCCCGGCCTCCCGGCCATGTGCCAGCCCGAAATAAAATCCGAGCTGGTAGTAAAAAACGAGATCGACAAAGGGCTGCAAAAGATCATCGGCCCGGGGAAGCCTGATCCAGCGGTCGGCCTCCTGATCCGGACCCAAAGGGCATCCTTCGAAATCCGAGGCCGCGATCAAACAGGGCACGTCCAGCTCATGGAGCTCCCGGGCAACCTGCCAGGCCTCCCCGGATCTGGAGCGGTTGGTGATATTGAGCAGCACGGGATCCTCCCGGGGCCATGTCCGAAACAGATTGAGGGGGACATCCCTGTAGTCAAAGGTCTTGCCCATGGATCGCCAACTGTTCTCCTCCAGCTTCATGGCGATTTCCGGTCCGGTCCCTGAAGTATGGACATCGTCTATGATCGCGTGGCACCGGCTTTTGGGGTATTGTCCTGCAAAGCGGCGGCAGAAATCCCTGGCCTCCTGATCAGACAACAGGTCACCCAGGATATCCGGAAGTCTGGCCATCTTGGCCAGGACCGCCCGGGCCGGATCCCTGTGTCCCAGCTTGCCGGCCAGAGACAAAGCCAGGAGATCGAGGCAGAACAGCAGGCAGACACTGCTCTTGACCGCGGCAATGGTCACCTCCTCTCCGCTTAAGACCGGGATGATCCCGCCGCTCTTGACCACTGCCAGCCCGAGGTCGGCAAAGGGCTTTTCAGTGATCCCCAGACAGACCGTTTGATTCTGGATCAGCTTCCTGGCCAGCCGGACCATATCCGCGGTGGTCCCCGACCAGCTCAGAAGGATGACCAGGTCATGGTCATTGTTGAAGGCTTTCTCGGGCTCGTCTATTTCTACAGGGCTAAGGACCACCACGGTCACTTCCGGAAGAAGCTCCTGGAAAAAATTCTTGGCGATGGCCGCCATGTTGTAAGAAGTCCCAATGCCTATCAGAAACACCCGCCGCAGCTTGGAGAGGTCGCGGCCGTATCTCCTGAAGAGAAGCCTGGTGTTCAGGTTGAACTCCGGCAGTCCCTGGCCGCTGTTCTCGGGAACATGCGCCTCCAGGAGCAAGTTCAGCCGCTCGGGTATTTCCTGCAGATGGGTCTCATAAAAGGTCTTGTCCCTGTCCTTTTTGATCTGGATCGGGCTCAACCGGGTCAGAAAGGATTCCAGATCCCAAACCGGCTCTCGCTCAAAATTCATGATCGAGAGCTCGCGCATAACCCCCTGTGCACCGACTGTCGTCTGGATTCTGGCAAACAGTTCCTCGCCTTCCAGAGGGAAGACCCTGACCCGGAAGGTATTCAGGATGGCTTCTTCGGCAGCCTGCAGGGCCTGCTTCCGGGAAAAGGCCTCGGACTGCATCCGGTAATCATTCCCTGGTTCGGATTCGCTGGACCGTTTTGCCGCAGAGGCCTTCAGCCTGCGCAGCTTTCTGGCCTTATCCTGAATCAGGGCCTGGGGAAAGAGTCCGAGGGCGGCATTGATGTCGGAGACCACCATATACTCGGCCGTGTCCGGCCTCTGAACGATGAACACAGGCCGGTTATGGGCCCCGACATAGAGATGATTCGGGAATCTGCTGTTCATGCCCACCGCAGCCACCTGTCCTCCTTCCCGTCTCATGACCTTCAAGGCCTGAATGAAAGCCATTTCATCCAGTTCGGACCTGGTTTTTCCCTGAAGCTTATGGTTCACCGAATAATCCACTGCCCGGCTGCCCACTGCCATATCATCCAAAGACAGGAGCACCTGGTTCCGGATGATCCGGTTTTTTCTTTGCTCCTCCAGAAAGGTGTCGAAGTAATGACTCCAGAAATGGGCCAGGTATTCAGTCGAATTCGCGCTTTCGAGTCTGACCCCGGCCACACGCATCAGGTAAGTTCTGAGCCTGGACTCGACATTGCCGCTGAACTGCCCGTTGACGGCCACGCACCTCTGCCTGGCTTCGTCGGTAAAGGGATGGGTGTTTTTCAGGTTGACTTCGGATTGAAGGGCCCAGCGGCCGTGAGCCATGATCGGCTGGTTCAGATACCTGAGGCAGAAGGGATGCGTGACTCCAGGCACATGGCCCGGAGGGAGCCGGGAGTCCTTTCCCCTGCCGCCCCCGGCGGCCGGCAGATAGGCCTCGCGCTGAAGCCAGGTGAAAACAGAGGCTGCGGCCAGTCCATAGACATTGGCCGCCCGTTCCGCCCGGTACAGTGTCTCCCAGTTCACACCGGGCCGGTTCGGGCCCTGGGTTGTCCAGTAGTTATGAAATATTTCCCCGACTTCCAGATTCAGCCCCGGGTCCAGCCGGCACCTGGTCAGAGCGGCCCCGTCAAGAAGACGAAACAGGTTGCGGATGCCGTCCTGATCAAGATCCGGGGTTAACCGGATCTCGGTCCTGGTCAAATATTGCCAGAGATACTTCCGGGCAAAGGGATCCCGCCCGCCCCAGCCGTAGCTCAACCGCATCGGCCTGGGCGTCTTCTCGTGCTCCGAGACACTCTCGAACAGGACCTCGAATTCATCCAGGATATCTTTGGCCGCAACAACTTGTTTGGAGCCTGGCTCTTCCTGCTTCAGGTGGTGTTCCAGGTTTTTCCTGAAAATGGTTCGGACCGCCAGCGGGGGGAGGTCATGGTCGTTCACCAGGCTGTCCACTACTGCCGAGAACTCACCGGCTGAACTGATCCGCAGGCTGGTCCATGGCCGGGCTGACCCCGCCTGCCCCGGCTGCACAGCGATATTGAGCGCTTTGTCCAGCATCTGCGGCCAGGAGACAAACCCTTGCCCGCCATGATTGGCCCGCTGAAACTGCTCCAGGGACAGTCCCTCGAAGTCGAGAAGATTCTCCTGGGCCTTGAGAAGAGCCGCCTTGTCCCGGCTGCCGGAGAGCTGGAGGTGCAGGAGATTGGTCTCCTCTCCGGGATACAGGGGGAAATCACTGAGCACCTCTAAGAACTCCAGGACCGAGCCCACAGCCTTTCTGGTCCTGATGCCTTCCTGTTCGTCACCGAATACCCCGAGACCGGTGCTGTCAGGGGCCCGATAAATAATGGCCCACATCCCGGTCAGGATTCTGTTCAGCTTATTTCCGGCATCACCAAAGTAAACAACGATTCCGCACATTGTAAGTATTTTCAGATTACGCAGGCCGGCAATTAAGTCTGCGGGTAAGATTTCAGACTTGGTACTGTCTTTCCCATTATGGCATTTAAGTGCTTAAAATGATGGATTTGACTTCAAAGTTGGACATTCGATCGTTTCTGGTTTGGAACCTTATTCTCAGAGCCTGCCCGCAACAGCCCTGTACAAAAGCCTTTCGAGCCTGGCCTCATCCATGGGGACCGGGTTGGTGGCCATATTGACGTCCTGCAGGGCGGTTTCCGCAAGAAAGGGGACCTGACTCTTGCCAATGCCTAGCTCCCCAAGGCTTGCCGGCAGTCCGAGCTGATGCCTCAAGTCAAGAATCCAGTCGAGCACAGCCTGGAAATCGTGCCTCGGGAGATCTATGTTTCTGGCCAGCTGTACCATCTTTGACCTGACCGCCCTTTGGTTCGCCTTCAGGACAAAAGGCAGGATCGCCCCGATTGCCCTGCCGTGATGGATCTTGGCCACGGCACCGACGGCGTGGGCCACGGCGTGCACCGCTCCGAGCCCCTTTTCAAAGGCCATGGCCCCCATGATCGAAGCGGCCATGGTGTAGGTCCTGGCCTCCAGATTGCGCCCCTGGCCGACCGCCACCGGAAGCCAATCCTTGATCAGGCCCAGGGCGTAAAGGGCGATGCCGTCCAGGATGGGTTGAAAAACAGGGCTGCAGAGGGCTTCCAGGTTATGGGCCAGGGCGTCCATCCCGGTGGCTGCGGTCAAATACGGGTTCAAGCGTCTGGTCAGCTTGGGATCGGCCAGGACCACCCGGGGCATGAGGTCCTTATGGAAAAGACTGATCTTGCGATGGCTTTTTGTCCCGGTGATGACCGCATTGGCGTCCACCTCGGACCCGGTCCCGGTAGTGGTCGGGATGGCGATGATCGGAGGGATCTGTCTGACCACAGACGGGGGATGGACATTGTCCGCGGCAAAGGACCACATCTGCTTCGGTCCCACCGCGCTGGCCAGGCCTATGGCCTTGCCCGCATCCAGACCGCTGCCGCCTCCGACGGCAATGATCGAGTCATGACGATTTCTGCGAAATATTTCAGCCCCTTTTTGAACACAGTCGGCGTCCGGCTCCCCGGAGATCTCGGAAAACACACTCGTTTCTATGCTTTGCTCCAGATTATC
>JAIPDR010000258.1 GCA_021737615.1 Desulfohalobiaceae bacterium
ACCAGTCCCGAGGGAACCGTGCAGTGCCAGTTCTGGGGCCTCGGTTCCGACGGTACTGTGGGGGCCAACAAGAGCGCCATCAAGATCATCGGCGATCACACGGACATGTACGCCCAGGGCTACTTCTCCTACGACGCCAAGAAGTCGGGCGGGTATACGGTTTCCCATCTCAGGTTCGGCAAACACCCGATCCAGTCCACCTACCTGGTGACCGCGGCCGATTTCGTAGCCTGCCACCAGCCGACCTACGTCCATCTCTACGACCTGCTGGAGAGCATAAAAGACGGCGGCACCTTTCTTTTGAATTCTCCCTGGACTACGCTCGAGGCCATGGAAGAGCACCTCCCGGCCTCCATGAAACGGACCATTGCCGAGAAAAATCTCAGGTTCTACACCATCGACGCGGTCAAAATCGCCTCTGAAGTCGGACTGGGCGGGCGGATCAACATGATCATGCAGACAGCCTTTTTCAAGCTGTCCGGGGTCCTGCCCCTGGAGGAGGCCCTGTCCCTGCTCAAGGATTCCATCAAAAAGACCTACGGAAGCAAGGGCGACAAGGTGGTGAACATGAACATCGCCGCCGTGGATCAGTCCATCGAGAACATCGTCAAGATCGACTATCCGGCCAACTGGGCCGAGGCCACCGATCTGCCCCAGGCCCTGGCCGATGAACCGGACTTTGTGAAGAGGGTCCTCAGGCCCATGCTGGCCCTCAAGGGAGACAAGCTGCCGGTGAGCGTCTTCGAGCCGGACGGCGTCTTTCCGGTGGGGACCACCAAGTATGAAAAGCGGGGCGTGGCCATCAAGGTGCCGCAATGGATCCCGGAGAACTGCATCCAGTGCAATCAGTGCTCCTTTGTCTGCCCCCACGCCACGGTCCTGCCGGTCCTGTTGACCGATGAGGAAATGGCCGGGGCTCCCAAAAGCTTTGTAACCATCCCGGCCAAGGGCAAAGAATTGAAAGGGCATCACTTCAGGATCCAGATCAATCCTCTGGACTGCCAGGGCTGCGGCAACTGCGCCGACATCTGCCCTTCCAAGGAGAAGGCCCTGGTCATGCATCCCATCTACACCCAGACCGAGACCGAAGTGCCCAATTACGATTTCTCAACCACCATTTCTCCCAAGGAGGACCTGGTGTCCAAGTATTCGGTCAAGGGCTCCCAGTTTCAGCAGCCCCTGCTCGAATTCTCCGGGGCCTGCGCCGGCTGCGGGGAGACTTCCTATGCCAAGCTCCTGACCCAGCTCTTCGGAGACAGGATGATGATCGCCAACGCCACGGGCTGCAGCTCCATCTGGGGCGGCACGGCCCCGTCCGTGCCTTATGCCACGGACAGCGAAGGCCACGGACCCACCTGGGGCAACTCCCTGTTCGAGGATGCGGCCGAGTTTGGATACGGGATGCTCCTGGGCGTGAAGCAGCGCCGGGAAAAACTGGCCGAATTGGTGACCCAGGCCCTGGAGACCGATATTCCCGAGGACCTTGGTGAGGCCATGCGCAACTGGCTTGAAAACAAGGACAACGGCGACGGCTCCAAGAAGTACTCCGATCAGATCAAGGAACTCCTGGTCCAGGCCGAACCGAACAACGTTCTGGACCAGATCTGGGACTGGAGGGACCTGCTGACCAAGAAATCGGTCTGGTCCTTTGGCGGCGACGGCTGGGCCTACGACATCGGGTACGGCGGCCTGGACCACGTCATGGCCTCGGGTGAGGACGTGAACATCCTGGTCATGGATACCGAGGTTTACTCCAACACCGGCGGTCAGTCCTCCAAGGCCACGCCGCTCGGATCCATCGCCAAGTTCGCCGCCTCGGGCAAAAAGACCGGCAAGAAGGATCTGGGACGGATGCTCATGACCTACGGCTACGTGTACGTAGCTTCGGTGGCCATGGGGGCCAACAAGAATCAGCTCCTCAAGGCGGTGATCGAGGCCGAGACCTACCCCGGCCCGTCCATCATCATCGCCTATGCCCCCTGCATCAATCAGGGTATCCAGCGGGGTATGGGCAAGACCCAGGATGAAGAAAAATGGGCGGTATCTTCGGGCTACTGGCCCATCTATCGCTTCAACCCGCAACTGGAGGCCGAGGGTAAAAACCCCTTCACCCTCGATTCCAAGCCGCCGGACGGCACGCTCCAGAAGTTTCTGTCCGGGGAGAACCGCTACCTGCAGTTGGAAAGGGCCTTCCCCGAAGAGTCCAAAAAACTGCGAAAACAGATCGAGCGGGATTTCCTGGCCAGGTACGAGCTCCTGCGCCGCATGGCCGAGCAGGGGCCCCTGGTCCTTGAAGAAGAAGGCGGAACTGAAGGAGAAGGCGGATCGGGCCAGGCCTCGGAAGGCGTTCCCGGTGGCGGCCCTGAAGGCGAAGTCCCGCCTGATCAATGCGAGGTCAAAGACGTGCCGGAGCAATCCAGAATGGATACCGGAGACACCTGCGACGACGGCCGGTCGGGCTAGCGGAAGGGGAAGAGAGTGAGGAGTGAGGAGTGAGGAGGGGGGGAAGCGCGGAAGTGGGGAAGCGCGGAAGTGGGGAAGCGCGGAGCTCGGAACTCGGAGCGGGGAGTGAGGAAGGCGGAGCGAGGAAGGGGGGAAGTGCGGAGCGCGGAACTCGGAAAGCGGAGAGTGATAAAGAGAGAGATCAGATGTCAGCTTTGCCTCTGGCAAAGCTGACACATAATTAATTAATATATAAGAATATAAACCAGTTTGCCCCCTGGGAACTTTTCGTTCCCAGGGGGCAAAATGGTTTTAGAGGTTCCAGTAGGGGAAAGCCCGGTTGGCCCACATGGTCATGGGATAGTCAAAGGCCAGGATGCGGTTGACCTCCTTGAGGTGCGACGCCTCATGGGTTTTCTTGAAATTGGCCACCCCCCGGAGATAGACGGCCTCAGGCGCACTTCCGCAGGCAGGGTTTTCCCTGACGAGCTGGTCCAGCAGATCAGCGGCAGTCTCAAGATGATTGGTGTTGAAGAGGAATTTGCCCTGGCCCAGGTCCAGAAAGGTCAAGAGTTCCGGCGGGGAGAAAAAACCCAGGCCGTCATGATGGGATTCTCCCTGATCGTCCAGGAGAAACAGACGCGGGGTCCATTTGACCTTGAACTGTTCGGCAAAGGGCTGGGCTTCGTGGCCGAGGCGCAGAGGCACGACCCGGTTTGAAAGATAGTCGATGACCTTCCGATTTGGATACACAACTGCATCCATTTGTTGACAGCCGATTCAGCCGGGGTTGTAAAAATCAAGAAACACCAGCTTGTCTTCCTGGCTGGCCCGGGAAATCGCCGTATTCATATCGGTTTCCCATGTGAGTACCTTTTCCGTCATGATCAATCTCCTTTTCGTGATTGAAATAGTTGTTGAATCAGTTGCCTGCAGTTCAGGACCTTGAACAGATCGGCAGCCTCCTTAAGCAGGGCAGTGGCTTCTCGGCCCTGTTTCCGGAAAACGGCAAGGAAGACTCCGGTCGAGAAGGCCAGACCCAGGACCAGCTTCGGGTCATTGCGGTAGAAGGATCGGGGCGACATCCGTCCGGCCGCCTTGCGGAGACGGACCTTGGCCTCCCTGATCTGCATCTCCTGGGTCATGGGTCTTGGCCGCCTTGTTGGAGTCATCTTGCCAAAGCCCTCCTGGAAATCCAGACCGCAGCCCCGGCTAGGCCCAGGGCCAGACACCCTGAGATAACGGCGGCCCAGCCGATGGACAGGCCCGCTACAAAGAGCCAGTAGAATAAGGCGCCCAGTAGAAGGCAAAACCCGATAAAGCCGAGGGCTGCAGCCAGCAGCACGAGACCGAAGCCCAGGAACAGGTTCCTGGAAAACGTCCTGATTTGACTGAGTTCGGCCTCAAGCAGGTCGACCATTGAAATGACGAGTTCTATGATTGCTGACATGGCTTTACCTGGAGAGCACTTTGCCGAGCAGCATGCCCAGGCCGAAGGCCAGGCCAATGCTGGTCAAGGGGTGCTCTTCGAGTCGATGGTGAGCGGCATCATAGTATTCACGGCCTTCCTGGCGGGCTTTTTCGTAAGCCTGATTGAGCTGATCCCGCCGTCGTTCGACTTCCGATCTGGCCCGGGAGCGGGTCTCGTCCACCCGTTCATGGCCCATCTCCCGGAATCTTTCCATGAGTTCGCCAAGGTCGGTTCGAAGCTGGGTCATGTCCGACTTCAGACTTTCCAGTTCCTGTTGATATTCCTCTTTTGCCATGGTTGTGTTCTCCTTATGTTAGCTATTGTTTAAATACTGCTTGGACGAAAACTCACCCATCTACTTCGTCACTGCAAAATTTTCATGGTGTTGTGTGATTGGGTTGAAGTCCATAATTGCCAGTTTGATCGAGAAAGAAACTTCAATTTGAGTCACTGGCACTCTCTTTACGAACCGGGCGACAGGGTTCTTTTGCGCGACCTCGCTGGGAGGTTCTCAGGTTTTCTTAGGCTCGCGAAATGGGGGAAACCGGACCGCGTCTACGGCTTCAAACCATAAGACTACAGAAGATTGTCGTTCATGTAACATCAAATGTTATAGCAGAGACTAAGAGTCCGGAGGGGGCAGGGATCCCCCATGAGCGAGCCTTAGAAAACCGAGAGCCGGAAGCGTCTCAGCGAAAGAGAGCCCTGTGACCGGTTCGTATTCTGTGCTGGCCTGCAGAAGAAAAGGGATTCTTCACTCGCAGACTCGTTCAGAATGACAAACAAAGGCAAAGTAGTAGCGGAAAAGCACCAAACTGTCAGTTCTGGACTTAAACCCAATTGAGGTTCTTATCCCGATCCAGACTTCGTAACAGCGTCTTGACACTTAATCGTAAATACTTAAAGTAATTGATAATACTTTAAATGGCTTCAAAATTGGACATAATATCGAAATTCGAATTTCGTGCTTAGAATTTATCATAACTTGATATTTGTCCAAAAAATATCCAAACTTTGGAATACCGGAAAGAGCTCTGGATCAGGGATACGCTCTCAGGAATCCCTGGACGACCTGACCAGGGCAAGCATCTGCTCTGCTTCATTATGAGACACCTCCAGTATTTCGGCTACTTCTTGAATCCCAAGACCTGACCTTTCCAACTGAGCGACATGACAGTATTTTTCAGGCACTCTCCTGTTCTTGAACTCGTTTTTTTCAAGGCGGGACTTCAGCTCTGTTGCCTGGAGGCGAGGTTCCTGGTTTTTCTTCTGCCCCTGTCTGGATTTTTCCAGAAACAGCACCTTCGTATCCAACAGGTGCAGGTTTTGACGCACTTCTTGAAGGTGGCCGTTCGCACGAAAGTACAAAAGCAGACAACACCCGCTGAAAAAAACACAGAGCAGAGAAAACAAGCCGACCACAAAGAGTATCCCGGTCTGATCAACCCCGCTCACAAGCCCTTCCGCCAAGAGACCCAGTTGTTTGAAATCCGGTAACGAAAATTCCATGATAGGTATTCATTG
>JAIPDR010000259.1 GCA_021737615.1 Desulfohalobiaceae bacterium
TGACCAGTTGAAAAAGTGGGATATAGAGCCGGAGAAGGCGGAGCTCGGCTACAAGGCCTCCTGGAAGATAGATGCCCTCATGGAGCAGTTGGGCAGGGAGCCGGACAACTGCGAGCTTTTGAAACTGATCAAGGAGTTATTGGATATTACCGCCAGCCTCCAGCTCGACCTCAATCTCTGGAAGGCCCAGAACTCATTTTTCTTCCTGGCTCAGGAACAGTATCCGGTCCAGACTGAAAAAGCCGGCGCCGGTGACGAACAGGCCTCCAGGTGGCTCGAACTGTTCCAGCGGCTGGCCGAACACATGCGGATCAGTATAGATTAATATCCAGTTTGAGCCTCCGGACCAGAAGTCCGGAGACTCAAATTGGATAATTGTGAGCGTAAGTATTATGCACATCCCCATCGCCACCTATCGGATTCAATTCCGCCCCGACTTCGGCTTTTCCGCAGCCGAGGATATCGTGGGCTATCTTTCGGACCTGGGAGTGTCCACGATCTATGCCTCCCCGGTGTTCAAGGCCAGGAAGGGCAGTGAGCACGGCTACGATATCGTCGACCCGACCAGGCTCAATCCGGAACTGGGAAGCCCGGGGGAGTTCGAGAAGCTGACCCGTCAGGTCCGGGAAAAAGGCCTGACCTGGCTGCAGGATTTCGTGCCCAATCACATGGCCTTTTCCAGGGACAACCTTTTGCTCAGGGATGTTTTGTCCTGCGGCCAACATTCCGGGTACGCCCCATTCTTTGATATCGATTTCGAGCATGTCAATCCGAATCTGAAGTCCAGGCTGCTGGCCCCTTTTCTGGGAACTCCGCTCAGGGAGGCTCTGCAAAAGGGAGACCTCAGGCTTCATTACGAAGCGGACGGTTTCTGTCTGCAATACTTCGACCTGATTCTGCCCCTCAATCCCGAAGCCCACTGGGCCATCCTGAAGTCCTGGCCTCTGGAGACAGACCAGCTGGGTGAACTGAAACCGCAGGATCAGCAGAGGCTTTGCAGGGTCCTGGATCTCTTGAGGGATCTGGCCTCTACCTTTAAAGCGGCCGAGGCCTGCTCTTCACAGTTTTCGGCAGTCAAGCGGATCCTCTGGGAGATCCACGGAGAAAGCCCGGAATTCAGGGACTGGCTGCAGAACACGATTCAAAAGGTCAATCAGATCGTGGATCAGGACGTCCAGGGTTCCTTTTTGGCCTGGATCGTTTCCAGACAGTTTTACAGACTAAGCTACTTCCGGACGGCCATGCAGGAAATCAATTACCGGCGTTTTTTCACCATCAACGACCTGATCTGTCTGAACATGGACAGCCAGGAGGCCTTTGAGCATGTCCACAAGATGCTCTTCGAGCTTGTAGGATCCGACTCCATACAGGGAGTGCGCATCGACCATTTCGACGGACTCTCAGATCCGCCCGGATACCTGAGGGTCCTGCGCGCCCGCATGCCGGAAACCTATTTGGTCATCGAGAAGATCCTGGAGGAGAGGGAAAGGATTCCCAAGGACTGGCCCGTGCAGGGCACCACGGGCTACGATTCTTTAAATATCATCAACAGGGTCTTTGTCGATACATCGAACAGGGATGGGTTCAACAGGATCTATGAAGGCTTTCTGGATCAGGCCGGCCCTTCGGCCGGCGGACAGGCGGCCGAGAAGAAACGGCTGATCCTGGAAACGGAGATGCAGGGTGATCTGGAGAGCCTGAGCTATCAACTGCTGTCGTTTATTTCCAGATACCGCCCGCTGGAAGACGTCACTCTGCCCGGACTGCGGCAAGCCATTGCGGAACTCCTGGTCCACTTGCCGGTTTACCGGACCTACATTACGCCGGATTCCTGTTCAAAGCAGGACCGGGACCTCATGCAGGAGGCCTGCGCCCGGGCCGGGGACAAGGCCCCGGAAGTGGACCGGGAACTGCAGGTTCTGAAGGATCTCTTCTTCGGCCTCCCGGTCGTGAAGACGGCCGAAGAAGAGGAAGCGCTCCGGGCCTGCCTGGTTCGCTTTCAGCAGTTAAGCGGTCCGCTCATGGCCAAGGGATTCGAGGATACCTACCTCTATTGCAACAACAGGCTGCTCTCCCTGAACGAGGTCGGGGGCAGTCCGGACTGCTTCGGCCTGGATACGGCCGCCTTCCACGAGATATTCTCAGAGCGGGCCAAGCAGTGGCCCGCTTCGATGCTTGCCTCTGCGACCCACGATACGAAACGGGGTGAGGACGTTCGAGCCAGGTTGAACGTCTTGTCCGAGCTGCCCCGGGAGTGGGAAGCGGCCCTTGATAAATGGAACAGGGTGATCGAAGAGAAGTCGTTCCCGGCGGGTCGGGACAACAAAGCGGCCCTGAACGAGGTCTATCTGCTCTATCAGACCCTGTTGGGGGCTTTCCCCTTTTCCTTTGAAGACTACCCGGAATTCAGGCAGCGGATCAAGGACTATATGCTCAAGGCGGTCCGGGAAGCCAAGCTCAATTCCGGTTGGCTGAGCCCGGATGAGGAATACGAAACCGGGCTACAGGATCTTGTGGACCGTCTTCTGCCGGTTTCGGGCAAGGGCCGGTTTCTCCTGGAGTTTTTGCCCCTGCAGTCCAGGATCGCCGCCTACGGCCTGTTCAACTCCCTGGCCCAGACCCTGCTCAAGCTGACCCTGCCCGGAGTTCCGGATATCTACCAGGGGTGCGAACTCTGGGATCTGAGCCTGGTCGATCCGGACAACCGCAGGCCGGTGGATTATGAAAAAAGGAAGCAGATCCTGGAATATATCCGGGAAGCATCACAGAGGGATCTTTCGGGCCTGGCGGCCGAGCTGCTGGAATCCAGGCAGGACGGGCGAGTCAAGCTCTTTTTGATTTTCAGGGCCCTTCAGGTGCGAAACAGTTTACAGCAGGTCTTTGCCGAGGGGGAGTATGTCCCGCTTTCGACCCGGGGCGAGTTCAAGAATCATGTTCTGGCCTTTGCCAGGACCCTGGGTGAGCAGTGGGTCATCAGCCTGGTGCCCAGATTTCTGACCACTCTCATCGAGCATGATCAGGTCCCCATTGGCCGCGAGATCTGGAAGGACACCTGCCTGGTCCTGCCGAAGGAGGCCCCGGGCCGGTGGCGGGAAGGGCTGACCGGGAAAAGCCTTGAAGGGGAGCAGTCTCTTTTTGTCGGAGAGATCCTGGAGCGTTTTCCAGTGGGATTGCTGGTCGGTGCCGGGTGATGAAGAGTTTTGCCCACGGATCACACGGATTGACACGGAAAAAGAAGAACATACTTTTTTTGCTGCTGGAATAAGACCCCGCAGCAAAAGGAGTCATCGCCTGCTGGCGATACCTCCAAAAGAATTGCTTTTCTGATGACATGCCGCATGGCGATGGCATTTGCCTGCCAGCCTCTTATTGCTGGCAGGTAAAAAAGAAAACCTATCCGTGTTAATCCGTGTGATCCGTGGGCAATAATCTGCTTTCTTTCATTTTCAAAGTATCGACGGAAGCCTACCCGTGAATCATTGCCGCTTTATCAAAAAACCAAATTGGAGCAGTATACATGAAAATACGCGCCAGCGGCCTCCTGCTGCATCCCACCTCCCTGGCCGCTCCGTACGGGGTTGGAGACCTCGGGCCGGAGGCCTACAGTTTCGTTGACTTTTTGCAGGGTTCCCGGCAGCGGTTCTGGCAGATTCTTCCCCTGACCCCGCCGGGTCCGGGTTCAGGGCAGTCCCCCTACAACAGCGTGTCCGCCTTTGCCGGCAACACCCTGCTCATCAGTCCGGATATTCTGGTGCAGGAGGGGTTGCTGCAGGAGGGAGATGTTTTTTTCGATCCTGATTTAGCCATGGATCAGGCCGAGTATGAGAAGGCCTTCGAGCTGAAGCAGACCATGTTCGATCAGGCCTTTGCCGCCTTTTTGCGCTTTGGTCCTGATCCGGATTATGAGAAATTTTGCCGGAGGAACCGGGACTGGCTGGAGGATTACGTCCTTTTCCAGGCCCTGAAAAAGGAGTTCGGGCCGGAGAAGACCTGGAACGAGTGGCCGCAGGAGTACAGAAACCGCAAATCAGGAGCGCTCAAGTCGGCTGAAAGATATCTCGGCAAAGACCTGGATCGGGAGCGTTTCCTGCAGTATGTCTTTTTCCGGCAATGGATGGCCCTCAAACAATACTGCCGCCAAAAACAGGTGCACATCATCGGAGACCTGCCCATCTATGTGGATTACGACAGCGTGGACGTCTGGGCCAGCCCCGAGATGTTCAAGCTGGACCGAAGCGGCAGGCCGATCTTTGTTTCGGGCGTGCCGCCGGACTATTTCAGCGAGACCGGCCAGCTCTGGGGCAATCCGGTCTATGACTGGGATTATCTGCAGGAATCCGGTTTTACCTGGTGGATCGACAGGCTGGGGCACAACCTGGAACTCTTCGATATGCTCAGAATCGATCATTTCAGGGGGCTTGTCGGTGCCTGGGAGGTGCCTTTCGGAGATGCCACCGCCCTGAACGGCCACTGGGCTGCAACCCCGGCCAGAGAGCTTTTCCAGACCCTGTTTAAATCCCATCCCTACCTGCCGGTCATCGCCGAGGACCTGGGGGAGATCACCGCTGATGTCCGGGAGATGAGGTCTCTTTTCGAGCTGCCCGGCATGAAGGTCCTTTTGTTCGCCTTTGCTGACCGGGACGGCACCAATCCCTTTCTGCCTCATAACTATACAGAGAACTATGTGGCCTATACCGGGACCCACGACACCAATACCGTCCGTGGCTGGTGGACTCAGGAAACCACACCCGAGATCAGGGAGGAAGTCTTTGCCTATCTGGGCCGGGAGATTTCGGAGCAGGAACTGCCCTGGGAGTTGATGCGCCTGGGGATGATGTCCGTGGCCAGGCTGATGATCACTCCGGTTCAGGATCTGCTGGCGCTACCTGCTTCCTCCCGGATGAATTCCCCGGCTTCTTTAGAAGGGAATTGGCTGTGGCGCCTGACCCCGGGGCAGCTCGATGCCGGACCGGGCGAAAAGCTGGCCGCACTGACCCGTTTGTTCGGCCGGGGTTGATCACTTGGGAGCAGTCGAAAAAGCCTCCCTTCGTCCGGAGGACCACAGCTGTTTGGTTAAATTCGAATAATAATTATCGTTGTATACTGATCCTCAATCTCCGCAATAAAAAACAAGAAAGTGTGTTTCCTTGAAAGAGTTGGAGCCATAAATCAGAGGGCTATTTTCTTTTTCTTAACCGTGAACTCTCCGAGGCGTAGGCTCGCTCTCTACGAGCCGGAGGCCGTGAACATGGAACCTTTGGGTTGCGGGCGAAGCCCGCTTTAGGCAGAAACAACCTCCCTCAGTTCGAGGCTGTTGTCTCTCAGGTCAAAGCAGCTTGCATACTCCTGGACCAGGGACTGCATGAGTTCCTTGACCGACACGATGCGGTCGACCCGCCAGGCATTGGCCCCGGCAAAG
>JAIPDR010000037.1 GCA_021737615.1 Desulfohalobiaceae bacterium
GGGTCGGTCCAGTCGAATCTGCCGGAATCGACGACGACTCCACCGATGGCCGTGCCGTGCCCGCCGATCCATTTGGTCAGGGAGTGGATGACGATATCCGCCCCGTGCTCTATGCTCTGCAGCAGGTAGGGAGTGGTGAAGGTGGCGTCGACGATCAGGGGCAGATGATGGCGATGCGCGATGTCGGCCACGGCCTCCATATCCGTGAACTCGAGGGTTGGATTGCCGATGCTTTCGATGAACAGGGCCCTGGTCTTTTCGGTGATGAGGCCTTCCAGGTCATCCGGCTGCCGGGGATCGGCGAATCTGGTAATGATCCCCTGCCGGGGCAAAATCGAGGCGAGCATGGTATGGGTGCCGCCATAGAGCATGTTGGAGGAAACCAGTTCATCCCCTGCCCGGCAGATATTGAGCAAAGTATAGTGAATGGCGGAAGTGCCGGAGGCCAGGGCCAGGGCTCCCCCTCCACCCTCCAGGGCGGTCATCCTCTCCTCCAGGACCTCCTGGGTCGGATTCATCATCCGGGAATAGATGTTCCCCTTTTCCTTCAGGGAAAACAGATTCGCGGCATGTTCCGTGCTTTTGAAGTTGTAGGACGAGGTGCGGTGCACAGGGACCCCCCGGGCACCGGTTGTCGAATCCGGGACTTGGCCCTGGTGCAGACACAGGGTTTCGAATCGATGTTGCTTGGTCATCTTTGCCTCCCTCGCCTTTTGCTGGAATGAAATAGTTTGACAGCAAGAATTAAATGTGCCACATTGTGTTATAAAGTGTCAAGCCTTGCCCTTTGCAACTAAAAAAACAGGGAGGGATGTATGCTGCGAAAAAAGATACTGGTCCTGTATAATTTCAGCAGGCAGGATGAGCGGGTCTTGTCGTATCTGGTGGAGAACTATCTCGGCCGGGAGTCTGTCCGCATCACTTTGCTTCATGTGTATACCGCCCTGCAGAAGTACACGCAACTGCGCAGAGGTGCCGGTGAAGGACCGTCCTTTAAAGGGGCAGGCCAGAAGACGGGACTGCGGATCAACGAGTTCAGGAAAAAGGAGGATGAACTGCAGAGAATAGGCCACTATCTTCAGGACGAGGGATTTCTGTCCGGGCAGATTGAACCCCGGTTTACCCCTAAAGTGAACAGTCTGGCCCAGGATATGGTCGATATCGTCAGAAAGGAGGCGTTCACCACGGTGCTGTTGAGCTATGTCCCGGTCAAGGCCAAATATTTTCTTGCGGAGCGCATTGAGGATAAGCTCTTGAACAAGCTGAAGGATACGGAAATAATTTTTTTGACCTGACACGGGTTCCAGGACCGAAGGCAGTGTGTTTCGATCTGTCTGGAACAAAGATATTACTCGGCAAGGAGGTTGTATGAGTCAACAGGATATCATTTCCATAGGGACATTCAAGACTATTACCACGGCCATAGCCAACTCCAACGACCTGCCGGAAATGGTCGAACATTTGTGCAATTTGCTGACGGAGACCCTGGATTTAAAAGGGTGCGCCATCTTTCTGCTCAACGAGGACCAGTCGGAACTGCAGCTTCTGGCCAGTACCGGTCTGAGTACGGAATATCTTCTCAAAGGCCCGGTTCACCCCGAAAGAAGCCTGGGCAGCACGATCAAGGGCGAAGCGATCGTCATCACAGATCCCTGGCAGGACAAGAGGATGCAGTATCCCCAGCAGGCCAGAAACGAGGGTATTTTGACCCTGCTGGAAATTCCTATCGGTTGTCTGGGGCGGGTTATTGGTTCTTTTCGTCTGTACCAGAGTGTGACCTGGGAAATATCGGAGCAGGACCTGGATTCCCTCTATGTATTAGGGGAACTGATCGGTATGGCCTTGAGTTATATGGAATTGAACAACGCTCTGAACTCGGTAACAGAGATTACGAATAATGTGAAGTTCATCAAGGATTCAGCCGGGTAAAGGGCATTTTTGGGTTTTTTTCAGACTGCTTCAAGCGGAGATCAGCTGCTTGAGTTCCTCTTTCTGGCTTGCCGAGAGGTCAAGGAATTCCAGGCCGCATCTTCTGAGCGGCAGTCCGAGAAAGGAGAGCGAGTCCTTTTTCTCGATGCTGTATTTGAGCCTGGCCGGGACGTCGGACAGTAAAAACGAAGAATCCCCGCTCTGAAAGAGATCCAGGCGGTAGGTCCGGTCAGGGCAGGGTTCCTGGTCTTGTTGTTTTGTGTCCGGGAGATAGGTTAAACCGAGGCCGCCTGCACTGATATCTGAGAGCGAACCGACCACCTGTTTCGCGGTCTTGCGGGTAGAGATCCGGACAAAGCAGAGGGCCTGGATGGCCTGCCTTTTGTGCCGCCGTTTTTCACTGCTCGACTGGTTCATGATCGTCTCCTTTCACGAATCTCGGCAAAAAGTTCTGTAATGATCTCTAGAGGGAAGCTCTGGGCGTCGACTTTTTTCGGTCTGACAAAGCCCCAGGCCAGGGCTCCCCGTTTCGATGCCGGGCAAGAGATACCTGCGGCCTGCCATTGCGGTGACACAGCGCTTCGATCGGTTGTATGATCGCGCCATCAAAAAGTCAGATAAAGTCAGATAAATATGGATGAGACTATGAAAAGAAGAGGGAAAAGAAGGGATTATGGAAGATCAGCAATTTCTCATAACAAAGTTGATCTGTCAATAGAACTAGCGGTCTATTTTTCAGGAAAAAAGGAAAAGCCTTCAAAATAAGGACCAGGTCAGGGCGGTTTGACGCCGGCTCTGTATTGCTCCAGGCCTCCTTGACGCTGCCCTGATTACGGTTTATAGTCAGAGTATGTATCCTAAATCATAGGAATTACGCTTCAAAAGCGATTCAAAGACATAAAGGACCACTTGCCTGTACCCTTGATTCTGGCCCGCCCTGCAGGATTCGAACCTGCGGCCTACGGATTCGAAGTCCGGCGCTCTATCCAGCTGAGCTAAGGGCGGGTTTCGAGAGGGTCTTGGATTTGGGGTTGAAGTATATTATTGCTGCGATTAACAAAATGAAAGGGTTCGAGAGAGATATAGCCAAAAGCATTATGGAATAGACTCTATCGGGGTGATCCCTTCCAGGGTTTCCAAAAAGAAGGAAACGCTGCAACTCAATCAACTATACCGGGCAAGACAGGATTTCGTCAAGCCGTTTCCAGCCGGCGCAGGGCCTTGATCCTGCTCAGGACCGGTGGGTGGGGGTGGTTTACAAAGACGTAGAAAGGGTGCGGCGTCAGGTTGGACAGGTTGTCCGCGGAGAGTCTTTTCAGGGCTTGAATCAGGTTTTCCGGCCTCTTGGTGGTTTCTGCGGCAAAGGCATCAGCCTGGTATTCGAACTTCCTGGACAGGGAATTGAGGTACAGTGATAAAATCAGGGCAATCGGTGCATACAGAAGGGCGAAAAAGACCAGCCCGGCGTAGACCGAGGGCTGGTTCAGCCCGAAGGCCGCAAACAGGGGGGGATGAGAGATGAAAAGGGAGACCAGGTAGAGCAGGATGCCGGTCTTGGCAATGGCCAGGATCATGTTTTTCTGGATGTGCCTTTTCTTGTAATGGCCGATCTCGTGGGCCAGGACCGCCACCAGTTCATCTGGTTCATGTCTTTCCAGGAGGGTGTCGAACAGGGCGATTCTTTTTTTTCGGCCCAGACCGGTGAAAAAGGCGTTGGATTTTGTGGATCGTTTTGACCCGTCCATGACAACGATTCCGCTCAGATCAAAGCCGTTTCTTTGGGCGTAGGCTTTGATTTTTCGTTTCAGCTCTCCGTCCTCAAGGGGGGTGAAAGTGTTGAACAGGGGCAGGATCAAGGTCGGAGCCAGAAAATGTAAAAGAAGCATGACCAGGACGACCAGGGACCAGGCAAAGAGCCACCCCCAGTCCGGGTAGCGGCCGAGAAACAGGAGGACTCCGGCCAAAAGAGTGCCGCCTATGACCAGGGCGAGCAGATACCCCTTGAGTTTGTCTTTGAAAAACAGGCCCGGAGTCGTGCGGTTGAAGCCGAAGGCCTCCTCCAGAACAAAAGTCGTGTAGATTTCAAAGGGCAGTGAAGCCAGATCCAGGACGATGCCCAGAAAAGCAAAGAAAATCAGCCCGGTCCAGACCGGGTCGAGGGAAAAGGTCCGGACCAGACCATCGAGCCAGGCAAACCCCCCGCCCAGGATAAAGGCAAGCATAATCGCCAGATTGACGCTGGAGTGGAAGAGATTTACCATGGATTGCTTCCTGGTATACTCCTGGGAGCGACGGTATTTATCCCTGTCGACGACATCGATGAATTCCCAAGGCACGGCCGGATCCAGATGCCGGACATTGAGGAAGACGGCTGTGTTTTCCAGGAGGTAGGCCCCGATGACTGAAACGAGGATGACAATCAGGTAGATATTCATACAAAGGCTGGACGCCGGGGTGGATATTTTTTTTGCAAAAAAAGACAGCACACTCAGATGAAAGATGCCATGTGGTGCACCCTGTATTTCAAAGGGGGCTTAAACTATTTTTTAGCGAATGACAAGCCGAGTAACCGGATCAGGTACCCGTTAAAGCGAAGGGCTTCGGTCAAGGATCTGATCGAATCCCTGGGCCCGCCGCATACCGAAATCGGCGAAATCCGGGCGAACAGCTGCCAGGTGGACTTTGACTTCATCGTTTCCGGCGGGGATGTTCTGGTAGTCAAGCCCAATGTCCCTCCAGTCGATCCCTGCCGGAGCACAATTCTGAGACCGGAACCGCTGGCGGCCCTCAGATTCGTTGTTGACGTCAATGTCGGAAAGATGGCCATGCTGATGCGCAGCCTGGGGTTTGACACGGCCTATCACTGGACATGGCGGGATAAGAAAATCGCGGCCCTGGCCCATGAAGAGAGCCGCATAGTCCTGAGCAAGGATATCGGGCTGCTCAAAAGGAAAAAAGTGACCTGGGGTCTTTTTGTGCGGGCCGCTGAACCGGATGCCCAGCTTCGAGAAGTCCTTAATTTTTTTGGACTTCACCCACCTTTCGACTTGTTCAGCAGGTGTTTGCGCTGCAACAGCCTGCTGCGCAAAGTGGACAAGCAGGCTATAATCCACCGTCTTGAACCAAAGACCAGGAAATACTTCCAAGAGTTTTCCATCTGCCCTGACTGCCGGCGTATCTACTGGGCCGGCTCGCATCAGGAAAAACTGCTTCGCCGGATTGAAGCCGCAGTGGGCGGCGAAAACTGAAGATGGACAGATCGTTTGAAGATACAGGCCCCGGGAAACCGCAACAAACCGGAGGGAGACAATGGGCAGTGATGTGACGGTCGAGGTGAACAGGCCCCGGGAGATCCCCCGGGAAATATCGGGTTATGAAAAACCGCTCTTTTCCCTGCTGGACGAGGCGGCCAGGCTTTATCCGGATCAGACCTGCACCCTGTTTAAGGGAAGCAGGCAGTCGTATCGGGAGGTCAAGCGATGCACCGAACAGGTCGTGGCTTTTTTGAGATCCCAAGGCATCCGCAAAGGGGACAGGGTGGCGGTCTTTTTGCCAAATCTGCCCCACTTTCCGGCCATTTTCTTCGGGATCATCAAGGCCGGGGCAATCTGCGTGACCTGCAACCCCCTGTACACCGCTTCTGAACTCGGTTATCAGCTTAAAGACAGCGGGGCCAGGGCGGTCTTCTGCATGGATCATTCCGAGTTTTATCCGGTGGCTGTCAAGGCGATCCAGGGGACGGAGGTCCGGACCGTGGTTGTCTGCAATATCAGGTCGTCTTTGCCGAAAATAAAAGGGCTTCTGGGAAGCCTCCTCGGAAAGATTCCCAAGGCCAGGGCCCATGAACCCGGACATTTCTTTTTTGACCAGGCCGTGGGGCTGATGTCCCCGGACACCAGCCCGGCGGACATTGATCCGGCCGGCGATCCGGCCCTGATCATTTATACCGGAGGGACCACCGGCACCCCCAAAGGCGCTGTTTTGACCCACAGCAACCTGGTCTTCCATGTCCAGGCCGTGGATGAATGGGCCCGCTTGCCCCATGACTCCAGAAGCGAACCGGAGAAGCTCCGCCCCGGAGGATACCACTGCTATCTCGGCGTCCTGCCCTGGTATCACATTTTCGGGCTGAGTGTCTGCATGCTTTCCGCTTGTGCTTCCGGAAGCAGGCTGGTCTGCATCCCCGATCCCAGGGCCGGAAAGCCCCCGTTCAGCGATGTCCTAAAGGCGGTAGAGCACTCCAGGCCGACCCTGCTGGTGGCCGTGCCCACGATTTTTTCGGCCTTTGTCAATCACCCCCGCCTGGACCGCTACGATTTGAGCTCGATCATGCTCTGTGTTTCCGGCGGCGCTCCCCTGCCCAGGGAACTGTGCAAAAGATTCGAGGACAAGACCGGATCGCTTATAATCGAAGGCTATGGGCTGAGCGAGACCTCTCCGGTGGTCACCGTCAACCCGACCAACAGGCAACAGAGGCGTCTCGGCTCGGTAGGCTATGCCCTGCCGAACACGGTGATCAAGATCGTGGACCAAAAGACCGGGCAAACGGAGCTGGAGCAGGGAGAAGACGGAGAGATCGCGGTTCACGGCCCCCAGGTCATGCCCGGCTACTGGAACAGGCCCGAAGCGGATGCGGAGTCTTTCCGGGAAATTGAAGGGCAACGTTTTTTCCTGACCGGGGATATCGGACACAAGGACCCGGATGGCTATGTGGTCATCACCGACCGTAAAAAAGACGTTATCCTGGTTAGCGGCTTCAACTGTTATCCACGAGAAGTGGAAGAAGTGCTCTACCAGCACCCCAAGGTGGCTCTGGCCGCGGTAGTGGGAGTGCCCAGTGAAAAGAGCGGCCAGGAGGTCAAGGCCTTTGTCCAGCCGGTAAAGGGAGAAAAGTGTACAGAACAGGAACTGCTTGAATTTTGCAAAGAGAGACTGGCCGGATATAAGAGACCGCGAAGCATCGAATTTCGCGATGAATTGCCTGTTTCGGCCGTGGGAAAGGTCTTGAGAAGAATGCTCAGGGATGAGGAAGTAAAAGGTCACGGATGACGGATAATGGCTGAGACACGAGGGAAAAAGGGGAGAGTTGGGGACAGGCCGGCTGGATTGACTCAGCAAGGACCAGGGGCGGCCCGTCCCTGGAGGTTGTCAACCAAGAGCCTGCTCGGCCATGAAACCGCCCTTAATGGTCTTCTGTGTTTCCTGGTCCTGACTCTCTGCCAGGGGTGGGCTTTAGCCTCGGATCAGGTCTACGAACTGAGATTTGAAAAGACAAAGACCCTGGAGGAAAGAGAGGATTGCTTTACCTACACCATCGAAAAAGGCGATTATGTCTACGCCATCCTGCGCAGATTCAATGTTTCCGAGGCCATGCTTGAGGAAATGAATACCGTGGTCAAGAGGCTGAACCCCCAGATAGAAGACCTCGATCTGGTCAAACCCGGCGACTCCCTGCATTTACCTGTTTTTTTACAAGATCTTACAGGAAAAAAAGAAAAACAACGCGACCCAAGGCAGGCCAAAGGGAATGCGGGTTCCCTCAGGAGCATCGAGTACCGGGTCAAACCCGGAGACACCGTGTTTCAGATCTTACTGGAAAAAACCGGCTTGCCGAAGAAGATCGTTGCGGACCGATATCTCGGCATCTTCCGGGGCTTGAATCCAAAGATTAAGGATATCGACCGCATAGTAGCCGGACAAAATCTCCGTGTGCCCCTGCCTCCGATGCGGGCGGGCTCCTCCGGGGGGCAAAAATCGGCTCAGGTCCTTGATTCCGGGGGGAGGGGCCAAGCCGCTTCCGCAAAATCCCCTCAAAGAGACTCATCCGGCCAGGATCTGGCCCAGGTCCAGGAAGACAAAGGCCTCGCGGAAAGGGATCTGGTCCAATCCATTCTGGAGCAGGCGGGGCTGGATTTCGTCCAGGGCGGCGAGATCCTTTTGCCGGGAAGCAAGAAGAACTGGATCAGGATCAATCTGGAGCACATGGGCCTGGCCCGGACCAAGTGGGGGGATTCGATTCTCTTCGTACCCGGAGCCTTGCGGGACAAAGAAGATGAAGCCGCCTTTTCCGGGGCCGGGCTAAAGACCTGCCTCATCCCGGAGTCCTGGGAGCGGACCGGGGTCTTTCGGAGCCTGGAAGAGATCACCAGGCCGCGGCTTCTCTTCTGGCCGCCGGGAAAGCCGCTTATTTTGAACTTTCAGGGTGCAAGCCTTGAGCTGAAGGCAAACTGTTTGCTGGCCAAAGGCTCAGACAGGGGGTATAGGTTTTATCTTTTCGATTCTTCCATGGAACAAAGGGCGGGCCCTTCCGGCCTGTTGACCGGGTTTCTCCAGGCAATGGGTGTCAATTATCTGACTTTGGGTGCCGGGGCCAGGGACTGGACTGTCTCTGCCTTTCCAAACCGAGACAGCCTGTTTGTCCCAACTATCTCCAGATCCGGTTTCCTGCCGGAGTTGAAGGAAATCCTCCCTGCAAACAAACTGCCGGCCCGGGAAGTTCCGGGAGACTTCGCTTCTGTTTTTCCTGTGCTCAAGGCTCAGGGGCTTGCCCGGCAGGAGCTCCTGCAGATCAAGCTGTATCAGGCGGACGGAGTCAGCATCACGCTGCGCTTGCCAGTGGTTCGGGCCTCTGTGTCCTCGGGAGGGGAGGTCTTTTTGCTGTCTGAAGAGCAGAGTGATGCGTATCTTATCTCGATGTTGAATATGATGGGCTACAGCAGTTACCGGCTCGATGGAAATTAGGGGTTGGCTGCCGGCCCGTCTTCTGGCCGGACGGCCCGTTTGCCGAAGAGCTTTCGGGGCAGGTCCAGGATGTTTCTGATCGGTATCAGGTCCCGGCCGGAGTCTTCTTCCCGGGAGCCCGGCCCGTCCGGACAGATAATGGGGCTGTATTTGAGCATTCGAGCCTGCCTGAGCCGTTCTTCATGGCCGACTACCGGTCTGACCTGACCGTTTAAGTCCACTTCTCCCCAGAAGACGCCTTTTTCCGGGAGACAGCGATCGAAGTAGGAGGAGAGGATCGCGGCGGTCAACCCAAGGTCGAGGCTGGGTTCTTCAATCTTGAGTCCTCCTCCGACCTTGGCATAGATATCCATCTGGCTGAGTTTGAGGGAAAGTTTCTTTTCGGCAATGGCCAGGAGCAGGTTCAAGCGGTTTGTGTCCAGGCCGAGGGCCGTCCGCCTGGGCAGGGTCAGAAAGCTCCTGCTGACCAGGGACTGGACCTCGATGACAAAGGACTTGTGCCCTTCCCTGGCCATGATCAGAGCGCTGCCGGAGAGGGATGGGTCCCTGGCCTCCAGAAAAAACGTGGAGGGGTCGTTGACGATGACCAGGCCCTTATCCATCATCTTCAAGACCAGGATGTTGCTGGTCGGTCCGAAGCGGTTCTTGACCACCCTGATGATTCTGAAAAGGTGCTGTTTGTCCCCCTCGAGATAGAGGACCGTGTCCACCATGTGTTCCAGGAGCTTGGGGCCGGCGATCTGACCTCCCTTGGTGACATGGCCCACCAGAAAAAGCACAATCCCGGCCCTCTTGACCGCTTCCACCAGCAAAGAGGCCACTGCCCGGACCTGGGAGACGCTGCCCGGGATTCCTTCGGCTGAATCGGTGTGCATGGTCTGCACGGAATCGACCACCAGGGCAGCCGGGGAGAAATCGTTGAGGACGGCCAGGATATCCTCGCAAGAGGTGGTGTTCAGGACCAGGGGGCCGTGTTCGAGAAGCCCCAGACGTTGACTCCTCTGTCTGATCTGGCCCAGGGACTCTTCACCTGAGACATAGAGCCCCTTTTGACCTATTTGATGCAATCTGGTGGCCAGCTGCAGCAAAAAGGTGGATTTCCCCATCCCTGGTTCGCCGCTGAGCAGCAAGACCGTGCCCGGGGGGATGCCCTGTCCGAGCAGGGAATCCACGGCTTCTGAGCCGGTGCTCAGATTGCGGTCGTGTTCCGGGTCCAGATCTTCCAGGGAAGTTGGCAGGTTGACGGCCTCCGGAGCAAGCCCTCCTTTCTTTTTGTCCCTGGTCCCGGCGACCTCCTTGACCGTTCCCCATGCTTTGCACTTCAGACACTGGCCCTGCCACTGTTTCAGCTCGGCAAAGCAGGCGGTGCATCTATAGACGGGTCTGGTCATTTTTGATTCTTTAGGGGTCAATTTGAAGCGACAGGATCGGCCTGGATGACCTTCAGGCTGAACTCGGCCATCTCCTGCGGAGGATTGTAAAATACCGTCATGAAGGACACTTCCTGGTCGGGCTGGAGGTTGCTGTTGTTGGTCAGCACCCCGACTCTTGAACCAAGGGCAGTTTCCATCTCCCGCCGGTCGAGCACCTGGAGCTGGAACAGGGAAAGCGTGTTTCCACAGTAAAAGGTTTTGCTTTTCAGTCCCAGGCCGTTAGCGTCGAAGATTTCCGCCTGGACCTTGATCATTTCGACTGCTGCCTGGTACTGGTTGATTGCTTTTCCTTCTATGACCAGCAACTGGCCGATGTTTTTGTTGTTGACCATGTATTGCCGGACATCAGTGAAGGTTATCCGGCTGAGGTCCGGCAGGGGTTCCTCGGATTTCCGGGAGAGGCTGATTGGTGAAGAGGACTCGCCCAGAAAGGGCAGAACAGCCTTGAGCTGCGGGTAATACAGATAGGCGGCTGCCGAAAGGACCACCAGCAGCAGGAGCAAGAGCAGGAAAAGAGATTTTCGGCTTTTTTTCGCTGTTTCCGGGGCAGGGGGCTGAAGGGGGGAGGCTTCAGAGGCCTCAGCGTTCGTCCTTTGTTCTGCCTTGATTTGAGAATCACCTTCTGTCGGGGGGGGGCAATGAAAGACAAAACTGCAACTGGAGCAGCGGACCCTGCTGCCCTCGGGCTGGAGGCGATGGTCAGCGAGTTTGTATTTTGTCCCGCACTGAGGACAGGTAATGATCATTGTGGGCACTACTCCTTTGGCAAAATTCTCGGTCAGTGTTCACACGTGCTTGGTGTCCGGCTCATTCTACAAGTTCACAGATGTTTGGCAAATTTCGATATTTTTCGGCAAAATCGAGGCCATAGCCAACAATAAACCCCTGATCCACTTCGAATCCATAGAAGTCGATATCCACCTGGACCTCGCGTCTTGACGGTTTGTGGACCAGGGTGCAGACTTTCACACTCTTGGGCCTTCTGGTGGCCAGGACCCTGGACAGGTAGTTGACGGTTGTTCCGGTGTCAACGATGTCCTCAATTATGAGCACGTGTCTGTCAGTAATGGGTATCTCCATATCTTTGGAAAAGATAACTTTTTCGCCTCGGGAAGTCCCTTTGCCGTAACTGGCCAGGCGAACGAAGTCGATTTCGAGATCGAAGTGGAGCTTGCGGATGAGATCAGCGAAAAAGACAAAGGCACCCTTGAGGACGCAGACGGCGACCACAGCATCCTGACTGTCCTGATAATGGCTGTTGATTTTTTCGGCGAGTTGTTTGATGGTGGATTGGATCTTTTCCTGGGAGAAGACCTCTCGTATATGACTCATGCTTCCTATCCTGTTTTGCATTGATCAGGTTCAAGCTTATCCCTGACAAGCTGGAATAAGTCCGTTGTTCAAGGCTCAAGCTCCGGCCGGGCCTTAAAGATTATGGAGCATGGCCACTTCATCGCAGCAGTCAGGATATTTGGGGCAATGCAGGCACTCGGCCCAGACTTTTTGGGGCAGGTCTTCCTTGCCCACTTCCACGAACCCGTTTCTGGCGAAAAAATTGATCTGGTAGGTGAGAGTAAACACTCTATATATCCCCAATGTCAAGGCTTCGCTCAAAGAAGTTTCCACCAGGCGCCGTCCCCAGCCTTGCCTCTGCAGGGGGGAGGCAACAACCAGCGACCTGATCTCGGCCAGATTTTTCCAGGTGATGCTAAGAGCGCAGCAGCCGAGGATTGCTTTTTCCTGCGAGTCGTCGAGCACAAAAAAGTCCCTGAGATGGCTGTATAGGTCGTTGTAAGACCTGGGAAGCAGCAATCCTTTTTGTGAATTTTGCATCAACAATCCGTGGATGGCGGTTACATCCTGGATATTGGCCTTTCTCAGACAGATGTGGGCCACAGAAACCTCCAGTCCGTTTTGAAATTTTGATTTTATAGGGAAAAAGATTGAAAATGATAAATAAAATCTTTAAACTTGAATTTATAGACGGGTTTGCTTAATTTGTCCATGGGTAACCCAGTACCGCGCGTATACAGTAGTTATGACAGAGAAAAAAAAACCAGGCCGTGAAGATATTTCTGATGAAGAGCCGGAGATATCGGAAAAGGACGATCTCCTTGAAAGCCAGGGCGAAAGCCAGGGCAAGGAACAGGGCTCTGCTCCCTCCAGCAGGAAGTATCTGCCCATTCCCAGCACCAAAAAGGAGCTCACGACCCAGGATGCCCTGCAGCTCTATTTTCGGGAAATCAATAAATTTACCACACTTGAACCTGAAGAAGAATTCGAACTGGCCAGACGAGTCAGGGAAGACAATGACCAGGATGCCGCTTTCAGGCTTGTTTCCTCACATCTACGGCTGGTGGTCAAGATCGCCATGGAGTTTCAGCGCAGATGGATGAAGAATGTCCTGGAACTCATTCAGGAGGGAAATATCGGCCTGATGAAGGCCGTCCAGAAATTCGACCCGGAACGGGGTATCAAATTCTCCTATTACGCCGCCTTCTGGATCAAGGCTTATATCCTCAAGTTTATCATGGATAACTGGCGCATGGTCAAGATCGGCACCACCCAGTCCCAGAGGAAGCTCTTCTACAATCTGGGCAAGGAAAAAAAGAGGCTGGAAAATCTGGGTTTTGATGCGGACATAGAAACCATTTCCAAAAATCTCGAGGTCAGCCAGGAGGACGTCTCGGAAATGGCTATGCGCATGGGCCAGGCCGATCTGTCCCTTGACGCCCCTTTCGGAGAAGACGGCTCGGCCACGAGAATGGATATGCTCCCGGCGCTGGAGGCCAGTCCGGAAGACCGCCTGGCCCGGTCTGAGGTCGGCAATATCCTCCATTCTCAATTAAAGACCATTCTCCCTGAACTGAACGAGAAAGAAAAGGAAATTTTGCTCTCCAGGCTCATGACCTCTTCACCGGTTACCCTGCGGGAGATCGGCTCGAAATACGGGATAACCAGGGAACGGGTCAGACAGATAGAAAATCGGCTGCTGGAAAAGCTCAAGGGGAAGCTGTCTTCGTCCATTTCCGACTTTTCGCAGGACTGGATAAGTGATGAGTGATATTTTAGGGCAACTGCGGCAGGAGGCCAAAGAGCTGAGCAATCAGAAAAGACCTCTGTTTTACGATCATTACCAGCAGGAACTTCGATATTCCAAGGAGCTCTTCTTCGGCAATTCCCTGATCCTGCGCTGCCGGGAGGATGTCATCCCCTTTTTGAATGACGACTTCGGGCATGGAGTGGAGCACAGCAAAAAGGTAGCCATTGAATCCGGGGCCATTGTCCTTGGCGAGACCTCGGGCTGGGGCTTGAGTCTGGCCCGCCATCTGGCTGTTTTGGCGCAGCTGGCCGGTCTGATGCATGATATTTGCCGGCTGCAAGGGGCCCACGCCAAACAGGGGGCCGAACTCAGCTACACGATCCTGGCCGACTATCCCCTCTCCCCTGCCGACCGGGAAATGATCGCCTTCGCCATAGCCAATCACGAGGCTTTCAAGGACGTCCAACAGTCGCGGGATCCTTCCACGGACACCCTTGACGGGGCCTTATACGACGCCGACAAGTTTAGATGGGGGCCGGATAATTTTGTAACCACCCTCTGGGAGATCTGTGATTACCTGGAATGGCCGCCTGAAAAAATCAAGGCCCGCTTCCCCAGGGGGCTGGAGGTAGTCAGATCCATATCCGAAACCTTCAGGACCAGAATCGGCAGGATCTACGGTCCGGAATTCATTGACATCGGTCTGGAGCTTGGGGGATATATCTACCGAAGGCTGGACCAGGAAAACGATTGATCGAAACCAGATTGAACAACAAGCAGGCAGGGATGAGACAACAGCATGGACATGGCCGGCAGGCTGAAAAGGCCCCGGGCCGGCGAAAGACTTCACCTGTCTTCTTTTGGGTTCTGCTCTGCTTTTTTCTCCTTTCTACCGGCTGTGCCCGGCCACCCGCAGACACCACTCATACCCGGATAAAGGTTCCTGAAATGTCCTCCCGGGCCGAGGCAGCCTTTTTCTATCTGAAATACAGAGATCTCCTGCAAAAGGACCAGCCGGAACTTGCCGGACGGGCTCTGTCCGAGGCTTTGGCCCGCGATCCCGACCCCGAACTTTACCTGGAACAGGCTACCTATTACTGGAGGCAGAAAAAATACTCCAAGGCGGTATCCACCCTTTTGAGCGGACTCGACGAGTTTCCGGGAAATCGCAGATTGACCCTGACCCTGAGCCGGGTCTTTCAGGACAGGGATCAGGACCAAAAGGCGCTGGAGGTCCTGAACCATTATGTTGCCGACCATCCCAGGGACACAACCGGTCTCCGGCGTCTGGCCAGGTTGTATCTCAAGATGAAGGAGTACGACAAGGCAGAGGCAGTCGTCAAAAACATCCCCAAAGCAGATTGGACTGCAAGCGAGCATTACCTGATGGCCCAGGTTTATTCCGCTCTGGAGAAAAGGGAACAGACCGTCGAACACCTCGAGGAGGCCACCAGGTTGAAGCCCGCATTCGCCAAGGCCTGGGCCGAGCTGGGATATCAGCATGAATTGGCCGGGGATTATGTCAGAGCCGAGAAGGCCTATTCCAGACTCCTGGATCTGGATGCCGCCAATAAGGAGATCTACATCAGGCTCATCGAGTTGAACCTGAAACTGAACAGCCCGAAGAAAGGGATCGAGCTCGTCAAACAGGGACCGGCTGAGCAGGATTTTCTGATTCGGGCCCTGGCCCTCTTCCTCCAGAACGAATTTACAGACCAGGCCCTGCGTTTTTTCGAGTTGTTCGATGCAAAAATCACTAAATCCCCAGAGGGGAAGTTCTATAAGGCCTTGACCTTCTTCAGGGCTCGAAAAGACATGGATTATGCCCTGCAGCTTTTGAATGAGATCGAACCGGGCCAGGAGATGTATGCCCAGGTCCTGAGCCTCAAATCCAGGCTTTTTTGGGAGAAGGGGAATTATAAGCAAGCCGTTGCAGCGGCAGAGCACGGTCAGGAACTGTTTCCGGAACAGGAAAGGTTCTGGCTGCTTCAGAGCGAAATCTTAAAGTCTCAAGACCGCCCGCAAGAGGCTCTGGCGGTTTTGCAGCAGGCCGTACAGAGGTTCGAGGACAGTCTGCGTATCCATTTCCAGGCCGGGGTCCAGGAATACGAACTCGGCCACCGGCAAAAGGCCCTGGAGCTGATGGAGCGCGTTCTGGAAATCGACCCCGGCCATGCCCCGGCCATGAATTTTATCGGCTACAGCCTGGTCGAGAAGGGGCAGGATCTGCAGCGGGCCTTCGAGCTGATCAGCGATGCCTTGAAGAAAGATCCGAACAACGGATACTACCTGGATTCCCTGGCCTGGTATTACTATCAGCGGGAGAACTTCGAAAAGGCCTGGGAGGTGATCTCTTCGGCCCTGGCTGCCGAGGAAAAGGATCCGATCATCTGGGAACACTATGCCGAGATTGCCAGGAAGCTCGAGAAGGAGGCTGAAGCCAGGCAGGGGTATCAAAAGGCGATTGAGCTGGGGGCTGAGAATAAAGAGGAACTGGAACAAAAGCTCCTGGGGTTGTGATTGTTGAAACAGACCAGGTCTGAAGCCGGGATGTTACACCGGGGTACGATACTTGGGGCCCTGCTCTTGTCCCTGGTCCTGGCCGGCAGCCTGATGTCCGGCTGCGGATACAGAGCCGCGGTCGAGCCTCCGCTGCCGCAACTCTCTGTTCAGGAGGTCTGGGATCGTTTCCAGAAGGTGCGGTCTCTTCCCTCCTGGCGGGACAAAGGGTGCAGGCTGAAGGCCAGCCTCAATCTTTTTTCCGAAAGCGAGAGCCATCGGGTTGTGGTCGATCTCTGGGGGAATTACTCCCTCCCGGTCCGCCTTGATCTCAAGGCGGGGTTCGGCAGGACCTATGCCATGTGGCTGGTGGGAAGAGGGCGATGGCTGGGCTATGTGCCGAGCCAGGAGAGGGCCTACACCCATCCCGATTCCAGGATCGGGGTCAGCAGAATGGGCTTTACCTCCCCCTTTGACATCCAGGAACTGCTTTTTCTATTATCCGGTCAGTGGCAGGAGGTCATCCCAGGCGGGTATGAAAGCGCAGGGCCGGTCCAGGGCCAGGGATACAGCTACAAATTGGAAACAAACTCTCGGATGGAGAGACTGGTTCTCGACAGGACGGGGCTCCCCCGGGAAATTCAGGGCGGCGGGAAAGTACGCTGGAGTATGCACTTATCTAAATATCACCGGATCGCCGGACGAATGATTCCAGAGCGGGTGCATCTGAAAAACAGCAGGCAGGAGGAAGCCCTGATCAATATCAAGGAGATAGAACCGGACCGTGAACCCTGGCCCGGATCGAGGCTGGAACTCAAGCTGCCTGAGGGGACAGAGGTCATCGACCTTGAGTCCAGGGGCTTTGAGCAAAGAAAGCAATGACGACCGCAGGCGGTAAACAAACCCGGATTGAAGGGGGAAATGGTGGCGGAACAAAGCAAGGCCAACGGTGATGCCCGGTTGAACGTCTGGCAGACTTTTGTCTTGGGGGTCAAGGTCCTGGGAGGCGAGCTTTACTGGAATGTTTTGAAGCTGCTGCGCCGATTCGAGATCAGGGAGCTGGAAAAAAGACTGGCCAGGGAGTATGAGACCCTGGGCAGGCTGCAGGCCGGGAAAATAGAGGGTGACGAAGGGGTTCTGCAGGAAGAAAAGGAACTCTGTCTCAAGCAGGTCGCTTTTCTGGAGAAAGAGATAGCATTCTTAAAAGATGAGCTCCTGGGGCTGCGAGACTCGATAGTCGAACACAGGCGTGAAAAATGGAACATATAAGCAAGGAGTCGAAGCCATGACCGGAAAGATCGTACTCGGAGCCGACCATGCCGGGTTCCCTCTGAAACAGATCTGTCAGGAACATCTCCGGCTGCTGGGGCTTCAAACCGAAGACCTGGGCACTGACTCGGCCGAGGTGAGCTGTGACTACCCCTGGTTTGCAGCCAAAGTTTCGGAAAGGGTGCTGGCCATCAATGGCCGGGGGCTCCTGATCTGTGGTTCCGGGCTGGGGATGTCCATGGTGGCCAATAGATTTTCCGGGATCAGGGCGGCTCTGTGCGGCAACGAATTTTCGGCCAGGGTCTCCAGACAGCACAACGACGCCAATGTCCTCTGCATGGGGGCCAGGGTCATCGGCCGGGATCTGGCCTTGAGTGTCCTGGATACCTTTCTCCAGACCGAGTTTGACGGAGGGCGCCACCAGAAGCGCCTAGCCCTTTTCGAAGAACGGACACGGAATCAATAATCCCAATAGGGAGGGGAGCGAATGGAAATCCCGCAACGCAATCTGGCTCTGGATCTCGTGCGCATCACTGAATCGGCCGCCCTGGCCTCGGCCAGATGGCTGGGCCGGGGGGACAAGGAGAGCGGGGACCGGGCCGCAGTGGATGCCATGCGTCTGTCCTTCAATGCCATAGACATCAACGGCACGATCATCATTGGAGAGGGAGAGAAGGACGATGCCCCCATGCTCTATAATGGCGAAAAAGTGGGCTGGGTCGGAGAAGGGCCGAGCGTCGACGTGGCTGTTGATCCTGTCGAGGGCACGAATCTGCTGGCCTTTGGCCGGCCCAATGCTATTTCAGTGGTCGGGATCGCCCCGGGCGGAACCATGTATGATCCAGGCCCCAGCTTCTACATGCAGAAACTGGTGGTCCCTGAACCGGCCCGGGAAGCTGTGGACCTGGATGCCCCGGTCAAGGACAATCTGCTGAAGATCGCCAAGGTCCTGGAAAAGGATGTTGACGATTTGATGGTCTTTGTCCTGGACAAGCCGCGGCACAAGGAGTTGATCCAGAAGATCCGGGAGGCCGGAGCCAGGATTCAGCTGCATTCCGACGGAGATGTGGCCGGAGCGCTCATGGCCGTAGATGCCAGATCCGAAGTGGATGTCCTGATGGGAACCGGCGGGACTCCGGAAGGGGTGCTGACCGCCTGCGCGATCAAGGGGCTGGGCGGGGAGATGCTGGCCAGGATGGACCCTCAGAAGGATTCCGAGAAGAAGGCTCTGGCCGAGAAAGGCATTGACCTGAGTCAGATATTCACCGTGGACAGCCTGATCAGAGCCGAGGACGTCTTTTTTTCAGCAACCGGGATCTCCGGGGGGACTTTTCTGCCCGGGGTTCAGTACACGGGATACGGAGCCACGACCCATTCCATCGTCGTCCGCGGCCGCACCGGGACCATCAGACGGCTGGAGTCCTCCCACAGCTGGGAAAAGCTCATGCGCTTCAGCGCGGTCAATTACGATTAAGCTCCGCCCAAGCCATCATACAATGCCTGGGCCAGGGTTTCCAATTCTCTCAGGAGATTTTTCCTCTTTTATTGATTTATGGCTTTTTTCGTTATATTTCTTAGGTATCGAATTGTTTTATATTCATATAATAATTTTTTTTACTTGATAGCTGTAATATTCTATAAGTTGAATCCCAGCCACCAGTCCAAAATATATTCACTACATCATAACCATTCATCATACATCCTTACCTATGATGCGCAGTCCCGAACCAAAGACAGGACTAAGGTCAGGCAATAGGCCCTAAAAGGGGGTCAGACTCTCGAAGCCCTCCCGGGTTACGGCCACGGTCTGTTCGAACTGGGCGGACAGCGAACAATCCCTGGTCACCGCGGTCCACTTGTCATCCAGGATCTTTAACTCCCTGCCGCCAAGGTTGATCATGGGCTCCACTGTAAAGACCATACCCGGGACGAGTTCAAGTCCGTGGCCTTTTTTTCCGAAATGGGGCACCTGGGGAGGTTCGTGAAAGTCGAAACCGATTCCGTGCCCCACCATCTCCCTGACTACGGAACATCCCTGAGCCTCGGCATAGTCCTGGATGGCCCAGCCGATGTCCCCCAGCCTGTTGCCCGGCTTGATCTGGGCCAGTCCCCTGCGCAGGCACTCCCGGGCCACGTCTACGATCTTCCGGGCCTGATCACTGACTCTGCCTGCCAGAAGGGTCTGGTTGGCATCGGCATAGTAGCCCTTCAAGATGGAGGTCACATCGACATTGACGATGTCACCCTCCTGGATCTCCCTCGGTCCTGGTATTCCGTGGCAGATTTCCTCGTTGATGGAAACGCAGACGCTTTTGGGGAACCCGTTGTAGTTCAGGGGGGCCGGGACGGCCTGATGCCTGACGGTGTAGTCGTGGACCAGGGTGTTGATGGCTTCGGTGGTCATGCCGGGACGAAGGTGCTTTTTGACCAATTCCAGGGTATCCATGACCAGGGCACCGGCGGCCCTGATGCCCTGGATGTCCTTTTCGTCCTTGAGCCTGATCCGGTGCTTGTTGTAGTAGAGATCCTTGAGGTCGGCCTCTCTTTTGCCTTGTTTAAGCATGCAGCATTTCTTGTATTTCAAGCCGCTGCCGCAGGGACAGGTGTCGTTGCGTCCTATCTTCAATTGATTCTCCGAAAGTTTTGGATTTCTGGCTTTGTAATCCCAAGATACGTTATTTGAAAGTACTTGCCTTCTCAGCCGGAATTCCGGGCCGCTTTCCGGTCCTGGCTGATGACTTTCACAGCCTTTGAATCAGGTACAGATACATGGGCAGTCTGCTCAGGCGCTTCATCTTTTTGAAGACCTGCAGCTGTTTTTGCTTGTTTGATCGGCTGAGAGGGGAGAGGTAAACAGCTCCTTTTGGATAGTAGTGTTTCAGACCAGCTCTGGTCAAGTCCTGGAGAGAGGTCCAGTGATTTTCAGGGAGCCCGTGATTCAGGACAAAATTGACTGTGATTTCGATATTCGAAAACTCCCGGTTGATTTCCAGGGAGCGTTGAAAAGCAGCTTTGGCTTTTCGAGCCTCCAGGGGCTTTTGCAGGAGGTTTAGGGTGGCCTGGTCGGCCGATTCCAATCCAAGGTTAATATAGGTCTTGCCGGGCAGGCCCTGCAGTCTGCGAAACAGGGAATCAGGGCAGTTCAACAAAGAATCCGCACTGCCGAAGAAAAACAGGCAAGGGTCTCTTAGAAAGGAATCGGCAAACCCGAAGCGTTGATAGGCTTGGCAGGCGGCAAATTCAATGAGATCCGGGCTGCAGTTCAGGGCGTCGTGCTGTCCGAGAAAGAGGGAGCTGTAATTGCGGATTTCCGGGCCCAAGAGGGCCTTGATCCCGGCGATTTGCTCCAGGATGGCCTTACGGCTCCGGGGCGCGAATGCCCGCCCGGTCTTAATCCTGCAGAATCCGCACTGGTACAGGCAGCCGTCTGCGATGATCAGCGGCAGGACCTCGTAATCCACATGCCTGCTGTCCGGGGGCAGGACCGTGACCCTGGCTTGCAAGACGGAAAAAAGTGTCCGGGCCTTTTCCCGGAGTCGCTTTGCCCCCTGTGTCCCGATTCCTTCCAGGAAAGATCTGGTGGCCGGATCCAGCCTGTTTGCTGCCGCAATGCGGCTTAGCCTGTCCGGGACCCTGTCCAGGGCCTGCTCGATCCCCTGCCGGACCTGGTTTTCCTGGAAAGGTTCGCGGTTCCAGAGGGAATTGCTGGGATAGGGCAGACAGGGGAGGTAGTACTCCCCCAGGCTGTCGAAGAGGCTGGTGTAGCCCCCGGAAAAGTAGTAGACCCAGTCATTGCCCAGGGTTCGTTTCAACCATTCCGCAGGGTGGGGCCAGTTCCGGTTTCTGCCCTGGATGAACTTGATCTCGCGGTTTAGGTCGTACTGCAGGAGGTAATCAGGGGTCAGGACTTCAGAGAACCGGCCGTAGCGAATGGGGTAGCTGACTTTTTGATAGTGCCCCGCCCCCTGTTTGTCCAGGATGACGGTTACATCAGGCAACTCTTTGATCTGCATCCCGGTTTTGAGCTCTCTTTATTTTAAGCGGCAAATAGGCTATGAGATTCGGTGTTCGCACGCCCGAAAGCCAAGCAGCGTTTTTATCGATCCTTGAGCCTGAACCTGCTTTCCTTCGGTAAAGTTTATCTTAGGGTTTCGGCAAATTCAAGCTCAAGAGCAAAGAGGGGGTTTTTGTGAAAGACACGGCTTACCATCAGGAACTCGATTTTCTATACTCCCTGCAAAAATACGGGATCAAATTCGGACTGTCCAAGACCAGGAATCTCTTGCAGGACTTCGGCAACCCCCATCACCGGAGGAAATACATCCACATTGCCGGAACCAACGGCAAGGGATCCGTGGCCGCCTTTCTTGCGGCCATCCTCCAGCAGGCCGGGCTGAGGGCGGGCTTGTACACATCGCCTCATCTGGTGCGTTTTACGGAACGTTTCCAGATCAATTCCAGGGAGATAGATAGAGAAAAAGTGGTTGAGCTCTCCAAAAGGCTTCGCCGGGTCATGAACGCGGCCGAGCCCCCGACCTTTTTCGAAGCAGTGACGGCCATGGGCCTGGCTTATTTTGCCGAGGAGAAAACGGACCTGGATATTATTGAAACCGGCATGGGCGGGCGCTTGGACGCCACCAACCTCATCCGGCCCCAGGTGGCTATTATCACCAATATTTCCCTGGAACACAGGGATTTTCTGGGAAAGGACCTGGAGGCCATCGCCCGGGAGAAGGCCGGGATCATCAAGCCGGAGGTCCCTGTCGTCAGTGGAGCCCGGCAGCAGAAGGTCCTGGAGGTCTTCAGGGGGGTTGCCCGGGAAAAGAAGGCGCCGCTCTATCTGGCAGGCCGGGATTTCGGCTGCCGAACCACCGCGACCGGGATGCACTATTTCGGCCTTTCCTGCAGGCTGAACCGGCTCAAGCTCGGTCTGCCCGGCCCGCACCAGGCGCAAAACGCAGCCCTGGCCCTGGCCGGAATCGAACTTCTGGCCGCTAGCGGCCTGAACGTGGCCGCAAAAGCCGTGCGGGCGGGTCTGGAAAAGGCAAAGTGGCCCGGCCGGATGCACCTCATGCCCGGCCCTCCGAGGATACTTTTGGACGGGGCCCACAATACGGCCGCAGTCAGGGCCCTGGCCGACGGGCTGCGAAAGGATCTGTCCTATAAACGGCTGCTGCTGGTCATCGGGGTCATGGCCGACAAGGAGGCCGGAAAAATTCTGGATCAACTCCTGCCCCTGGCCGATCGGGTCATCTACACCCGGCCTGTGTACGAACGGGCCATGGAACCGGAAACCCTGCAGAAATACGGGAGAAAGGAGACACCGGGCGAGGTGGTCCGGCCTTTGAGTCTGGCCCTGGACAGGGCCAGGCAGTGGGCCGGAGACGACGACCTGATCCTGGTCACCGGATCTCTGTTCACCGTGGGCGAGGCCCTGAGCTGTCTGGATCCGGTTGGTTTTGCCCGGGAATAGCATGGCGGAGATCCTTATAATGCAGTCTGCCGGCAGCCGGCGCTGCTGGAGCCTTTTTCAGCAGGTGTCGAAGGCTGAAAATAATCAAGACTTGCCATCAGGGGTGTTTTTGCATATAGTAGGCTCAGCGGGCGGTTAACTCAGTGGTTAGAGTGCCATCTTCACACGGTGGAAGTCCGGGGTTCAAATCCCCGACCGCCCACCATTCGAGAATTTAAGAGGTTGAACCTGTTCTTGAATCACCCTGCCCCCTTGGCAGGGTTTTCTTTTCCCAGACGCATCCATCCGCCATGCAAATCGTTCTCTTCGAACCCGAGATACCGCCGAATACCGGAAACATCGCCAGACTCTGCGCGGCGACCAGGACCCGCTTGAACCTCATCGAACCCCTAGGCTTCAGCCTGGAGGACCGCTATCTGAAACGGGCCGGCCTGGACTACTGGCCCAGGGTGGACCTTCGGGTCTGGCCGGACTGGGACTCCTTCGCCCTAACCCTTGACAGTCCTGATCAGGTGCTTTTGACCAGCGCCAGGGAAGGAAAGTCGCTTTTCGAGTTCTCCTTCAAAGGCCGGGAAGCCCTGGTCTTCGGACCGGAGACCAAAGGTCTTCCGGCCTGGCTGTCCAAGCGCTACCCTTCGAGGATCGGGATTCCCATCTGGGGGGAGGTGCGCAGCCTGAATCTCTCCAATGCTGCAGCCGTCTGCCTTTTCGAGGCTTACCGCCAGATCAGGGCCTGGTGACTCCGCCTCCAAAACGACCCGTCTCCCTCCACCCGGAATCGATCCAAGACCAGCAAAAGGGCTTGACCTTTAGTCAAAATTATTCTATTGGTCTAACCATTATAATCAATCAAGTCTGTTGACGAACGGTTTTCAGGAAACAGTCAAGCTGCTTTCCGGTCGAATTGTCCGAGCCTGGTGACGGCCTATCTAGTGTCTGAACAAAAACGGTGCTTGGGCGAAAACGCGCCCGTCTAATTCGTCACTGCAAAATTTTGAAATCCTCATGTATTGGAATACACTGCAGTTTTAAAATTTATTGTTCCTCGTATCCGGGCGAGTTTTCGTCCAAGCACAATCTAAAAACCCCAAAAAGGAGGTGGTGCGGCGTCAAAGAGATTTGTGTCGAGGACCGGTATCTGTAGAGCACACTTTTTTTTGCAAGGAGACGGAAATGAAAATTCGACGCATGTTTTTTCGGGGTACGATGCTGGCGCTGATTAGCGCCTTCTTGGTCATGGGCGCTTTTTCGCCGGTGCAATCCAAAACGTACAAATGGCAGCCGTCATCCTGGTTGCCCTCGGGCATAACCTGGGACACCATCGGCTATATCTCCGACTATGTGGAGCGGATGTCCGACGGGCGTCTGGTCATGAACCCAAGCGCCCCCGGATCGATCGTTCCGGTTTCCGAACAGCTGGATGCCGTGAGCATGGGCGTGATGCAGGCAACCTTTATCTGGCCGGGGTATTTCCCGGGACAGATCCCGGTGGCCTTTACGCATGGGGATTGCATGGCCGCTCCCAAAACCATCGCCGAGTTGCGCTACCTCTATGAGGAGTACGAGGATGGGCGGATCATGGAACTCCTGCGGCAGGAATACGCCAAACACGGGGTTCATCTCGTGGGCAATCTCTACTGGACCCTGGACAACCTGATGATCTCCAAGAAGCCGATCTATGGTATAGAGGACCTCGAGGGGCTGAAGTTCAGGTCTTCGGAGCTGATCGCCCTGCAGTTGGCTGAACTGGGCGCCGGGACCATCTGGACCCCGGGCGACGAAATTTATACCATGCTCTCCACCGGCGGCGTGGACGCCATCACCTTTTCCCATGCCGCGGACATGGTGGCCATGGGATTTCATGAGGTCACCGATTACTGGGTCAAATATCCGACAGTGGTCGGCCCGGCGGCCGACGCCTTTATCGTGAACATGGATACCTGGAAATCGCTTCCAGACGACCTCAAAGCCATCCTGGAAGCAGCCTGTGAAGTCGGAACCGCCAGGAACAAGTTCGAAGCCGAATTGACCATTGCCGATGCCTGGGACTTCGTTGAAGAGCAGGGCATCGAGATCATCGAGTGGTCAGAGGAAGACGCCAGAAAATTGGCCGGGACAGCCAGGGAAGTTGTTCCGGAAAAGTACTTTGAAAACGAAGCCTTTAAAGAAATTTTCCAGATAACAGAAAAATGGGCTGTCGAGCAGGGGTATTGGGATAAGTAGTAAACCACCCTGTGCAGACGTCACCGTTTTTTCCGGTGACGTCTGCACAGGGCCGATTTTGATTGCTCAGGAAAAGGGGGAATAGAATGAGACGTGTCCTGGCTGCAATAGATTCTGTCAGCGAGTGGAGCGGGAAGCTGATCAGTGTCTTGATCTTCTTTCTGACCTTCTTACTGCTGTACGATGTCATCATGCGTTTTGCGTTCAACGCCCCGACCATCTGGGCGCATGAATTGGCGCTGCACTTCTTCGGGGCCTACGCCGTGCTGGCCGGACCCTATGTGCTGCGACACCACCAGCATGTCAAGATCGATATTATTTACCTGCGCTTCTCCAAGAGAGGCCGGGCCATTATCGACTCCTTCACCTACCTGCTTTTTTTCATGTTTATCGGCATCCTGTTCTGGTACGGCTACGTCATCGCCGTGCGGGCGGTGGAGCTGCGGCAGACGGTCTCCCCTTCCCCCTGGGCCTCTCCGTTGTGGCCCGTGAAGCTGACCATACCACTGGCCGCGCTTTTGATGCTTGCCCAGGGCCTGGCCCATTACATCCGGACTCTTAAACTCGCTTTTACCGGGAAGGAATTATCATGACAGAATGGCTTCCTATGCTGGTTCTGGTCGGCGGCCTGGCCTTCGGTCTGGTCACTGGGTTCCCGATGGCCTTCACCCTGGCCAGCAGCTCGATCATCACCACCTTGATATTCATCGGCCCCCATACGCTGCCCTACGTGGCCACCAACGTCTTCGGCATGATGTCCAGCATGGTCCTGATCGCCATGCCGCTTT
>JAIPDR010000260.1 GCA_021737615.1 Desulfohalobiaceae bacterium
ACAGCCTGACCGCGATCATGGCCACGGGTTGATTGGAAGCCAGGTCGATTTCAACCACCGGTGCTCCCAGAATCTCCAGAGGCTCGATCAGGGGATGACTTTCAAAGATCAAGGCCCCGCCGTCTTCTTCCCGCTGGTCATGGGGAAGATCAGGGGGCGCGGCATATGAGCACCATTTGCCGGCATACAGGCCCACGCTCAGGGGGGATTGAATGGTCACGGTCCGTGGTGTCATCCGGTCTTGTCCCTGGATAAGCTCCCCTGGCTGGAGGCGATAGGTCTGGGTTCGGATCGCACCGGAGGGCCAGTCGTTTTCAGCAACCCAGCGCCCGGGCCGCGTGCTGTATTTGGTGGTCGGGGCAACGCTGTCCTGCATCCAGACCCGGAGCATGGGTTCCTGCATGATGCCGGTCTCGAGACCTTTGAGCCATTGATCCCACCAGCGCAGGGCCTCCTGCAGAAAACCGATGGCCGGGCCGGGCACGCCGAAGTGTGGGTACTTGTGGCTCCAAGGGCCGAGAAGTCCCTTTTTCGGAACAGTAAGCCCCTCAAGGAGTCGAAAGACTGCATTGGAATAGCCGTCGGCCCAGCCGCTGACCGCCAGGACCGGACAGCTGATGGCTGCATAGTCCTCACAGACCGACCCGTGCTCCCAGTAAGCATCCCGACGCTGATGGCGGAGCCATTTCTCCAGCCACAGCCCGCTTTTCCTGAGGCGTTCAAACCACATCTTTCGCCAGTTTTCGCCGGCCAACTCCGGATCCGGAGGGCAGGAATTGTAAGAAAACATGGTCGAGGCCCAGGACAGGTTATCCCCGAGCAGACAGCCGCCCATGTAATGGACATCGTCGGCATAGCGGTCGTCGGTGGAACAGACCGTGATGACGGCCTTGAGTTCCGGCGGGCGCAGGGAGGCCAGCTGCAGGGCGTTGAAGCCGCCCCAGGAGATGCCCATCATGCCGATGGCGCCGGTGCACCAGGGTTGGGATGCGATCCACTTCAGGACTTGCAGGCCGTCTTCCTGCTCCTGCTGCAGATATTCATCTTCAAGCACGCCTTCGGATTCCCCGGCCCCGCGAAGGTCAACCCGAACACAGGCATAGCCGTGTCCGGCAAAATAGCCGTGGGTGATGGAATCGCTCACGGCCTCGACATCGCGCTTGCGATAGGGGATATATTCCAGAATGGCCGGGACCGGCGTCTGTTCGGCCGATTCCGGGAGCCAGATCTTGGCAGCCAGGCGTATTCCGTCAATCAAGGGGATCCAAACATGCTCCAAGATAGTGATTTTATTCAGCTGGGTGCAAACTGCTGTCATGGTGCCGGCCCTTACAAAAAGGAAACAATGTTGCAAGCGGAATTGATTTAATCGAGACGCCCGGTACAGGCGCCTCGATGTTTGTGCGGTAACCCAAAAAGAATATAGCAATTTCGGTGCCGGAATGTGCAGCTTTGAATATTATACTGATTCCATATTGGTTTTACCGATAACGAGTACTGATTGCTCGATTTCAGGGCTTGTTTCCGCAAAAAATCAGATTGGATCGGTATGGGATTTTTTCTGAGGGAAAAGAGGAAAACGGAAGTTTTCTTACCGGTAGAAAAGTATATTACGCGGAGTGTAATAAGAAATCGTTGCAAGCACTGATTTTCAGGTGCAGGCGGCAGGATGTTTGTCGGAAATCAGGGTTCCGGCCAATCGGCAGTTGAACTTCCGAGTCGAAACAAGTAAGATTACATCAACAATTCTCAAGATAGTGCCTGATTCAAAATAACAGACCTTCCCTGTCTTGATGCCTCTTCGGGATCAGGCTGAAAATGAACTTTCTTGGGAGGGCCGGTCCGGATTGTCTTTGAAAGTTTCCTTATAGAGGTGATATTTGTGCATGAGATTGTAGAGTTGTCTGACCGATACGCCGGCCTGAGCCGCACTCCGGTCGATGCGGCCCTGGTTGGCCGCCAGAAGGCACCTGAGATAGGTGAGCTCGGCCTGTTGCACAGCGGCGGTCCTGACATTGGCCAAAGGCTGGGTGATGTCCACCGGCATTTCGGTCAGAGACGGCTGCCTCCGGTCAAAGAGTTCGGCCGGCAGGGATTGCGGACCGATTTCACGGGACTGCTCGAGCAAATAGGCCCGTTCGATGAGATTTTCCAGTTCCCGGATGTTGCCGGGCCAGGCGTAGTCGACCAGGGCCGAAACGACCCCGGCCTGCAAGCGCTGGATACATTTTCCGTAAAAGGCGTTGAGCCGGACCAGGAAATACTCGGCCAGGGTTGGGATGTCTTCTTTACGTTCCCGCAGGGGAGGCAGAAAGATCGGGAAGACATTCAATCGGTAGAAGAGGTCTCTTCGGAAGGACCCCTGATTGCAGAGCTCCTGGAGGTCGTGATTGGTGGCGGCAATGATCCTGACATCCGCCTCGATCTCCTGCTCCCCTCCCACCCGCTGGAAGGTGCGCTCTTGAAGGACCTTAAGGAGTTTTGTCTGGCTGGCCAGGCTGATGGTCCCGATCTCATCGAGGAAGAGGGTACCGTTTTTGGCCGTCTCGAATTTTCCCAGGTGTCGCTTGTAGGCCCCGGTGAAGGCGCCCCGCTCGTGGCCGAAGAGTTCGCTCTCCAGGAGGCTGTCCGGAACGGACCCGCAATAAAAGTTCACAAACGGTCCGGATCTGCGTTGGCTCAATTCGTGGAGAAGCCTGGTTGCCACTCCTTTGCCGGTCCCGGTCTCACCCAAAAACAGGACTGTCGTCCGGGTGTCGGCCACGGATTTGATTTTTGCATAGACCGCGTGCATGGCCGGGCTATTCAATTTCAGTAAGGCCCGGGGGTCGAAAACTGAGGACATTGGCAAGGCTCCATTTTAAAATTATAGATACATACGGGAGGAATAAATTGCAAGGTCGCCGAAATATACGGCATCGACTACAAAGACACCGAATATTGGAAACCTCAATTTATGACGGCCGTAAGTATAAAGCATATAGGATCGGAAATAAAAAATCAAACATGACGACTTAGGAGCAGGTTTCAGTTATGCCAAAAGACACACGTCTTTTCCCTCATTTACCGGAGCGCATCGCCGGACTCGAAGACCTGGCGGAAAATCTGTGGTGGAGCTGGCAGCCGGCAGCCCGGATGCTCTTCAAGCGCTTGAATCGCCCGGCCTGGAAAGACAGCGGCCACAACCCGGACAAAATGCTCAGGGGGCTTCCGGCCCGGTATCTGGAGCAGGCCGCAGCCGATCAGGACTATCTGCGCCACTACCACCTGGTCATGTGGCGCTTTCAGCAAGAGACCAGGCCTGTTTCCTGCCGGGAGCTCGGGGTGATGTCCGACGCATCCCGGCAGAGCATCGCCTATTTTTCGGCCGAATACGGACTGCACCACTCCCTGCCCTTTTACGCCGGCGGTCTGGGCTTTCTGGCCGGGGACCACCTCAAGGAGTGCAGCGATCTTGGCGTGCCTCTGATCGGCGTCGGATTCATGTATCCCAGAGGCTACCTTTTGCAGCGCATCAACGAACATGGCTGGCAGGAGGATGTGGCCCAGGGCCTGGACCGGGAGGCAGCTACCATTTCCAGAGTTTTCGACTCACAAGGGAACCAGATGATCGTATCGGTGCCCTTGATCCAGCCAAAGCTGAATGTTGCGGTCTGGTCCATCGAAGTGGGACGGACCAGGCTCTATCTCCTGGATACGGATATCGAACAGAATGAACATCGGGATAGAGAAATCTGCGGCCGATTGTATGTGGGCGATCCGGAGACCCGGCTGCGCCAGGAAATTATTCTCGGTCTCGGTGGGATGGAGGTCCTCAAGGCCCTGGGACGCCATCAATTCGTGATCCATCTCAACGAAGGACATCCTGCCTTTGCCCTGTTGGTCAAGGTGCAGGATCTCGTCGCTCAGGGCCGAAGCTTCGAGGAGGCGGCAAAACAGGTCCATGCCGCCTCGATCTTTACCACCCATACCCCGGTTCCGGCCGGCCACGACATTTTTTCCAGGGAACTCATGGAACGGTATTTTTCCTCCTATTGGCCTTCTCTTGGCCTGGACCGGGACGGCTTTCTGGAGCTAGGAGAGCACAGGCAATCGCCTTATCCGGGGTTCAACATGACCATCCTGGCCCTTCGATTGTGCGGGCACTGCAACGGGGTCAGCCAGGAGCACGGCCGAGTCAGCCGGCAGATGTGGCAGTCGCTCTGGCCGGAGAAGTCTGTCGAGGAAGTGCCCATTACGCATGTGACCAACGGGGTCCACCTGCCGACCTGGATCAGTCCCAAGATGCGCCTGCTCTTCGACAAATATCTCGGACCGGACTGGGTGAATAACCCCGATATGTCTATTGTCTGGGAGTTCGTCGATGAAATCCCGGACGAGGAACTCTGGCAGACCCACTATTGGCAGAAGATCAAGCTCATCGATGCCATGCGGGCCAAGGTCAGGCGGCGGAGATCCAGGGACCGGGCCGGACCCAACCTGGTCCTGGCCGGGGGGACCATGCTCGATCCGTCCATCCTGACCATCGGCTTCGGACGGCGCTTCGCGACCTATAAGCGGGCCGGCCTCATCCTGTCGGATCTAAAGCGGCTGAAGAAACTGGCCGCCGATCCCTGGACCCCATTGCAGATCATCTTTTCCGGCAAGGCCCATCCCGCGGATGAACCCGGAAAAAAAATCCTGCAGCAGGTCTTCACCGCCTGTCTGGATCCAGAACTGGGTGGGCGGATCGCCTTTCTGGAAAATTACGATGAACAGTTCGCCCAGTACATGCTCCACGGTGTTGATGTCTGGCTGAACAATCCTGTTCCGCCCATGGAGGCCAGCGGCACCAGCGGTATGAAGGCGGCGCTGAACGGGGTGCCTCATCTGAGCATCCTGGATGGCTGGTGGCTGGAGGGATACAACCGGGTAAACGGCTGGGCCTTTGGCCGGGAATCCGCTGAAGGAAATCGCGATGTCCTTGATGCGGCCGATCTCTACGATGTCCTGGAACAGGAGATTATCCCCCTTTATTACGACGTTTCGGAAAACGGAGTGCCCTGTGGCTGGGTCCGGGTGATGAAGGAGGCCATCAAGTCCAATGCCCCCAGATTCTCCTCCAGGCGGATGGTCAAACAGTACCTTGAGAAATTCTATGCTCCGGCGATGGCAATGAATACTCGGGGCTGATGATTCCAATGTCGATCATCCTTTTTTTCATCGGTCTGGTCTTGCTTTTGGGCGGCGCCTATGCCCTGGTGGAAGGGGGGAGCTCATTGGCCCTGCGCCTGGGGATTTCTGAATTGGCGGTTGGACTGACAGTCGTGGCCATGGGGACTTCAGCCCCGGAGCTGCTGGTTTCCCTGATTTCAGCCTTTCAA
>JAIPDR010000261.1 GCA_021737615.1 Desulfohalobiaceae bacterium
GGACAGACCAGGGCGCACATGGCGCAGCCGATGCAGGTCCGTGCCGGGTCTGTCTGCTGCCTGATCCCGTAGAACAGGGAGTACTCGTTGACCGGGGTCTCTTTCAGGCCGAAGCTGTTCTGCACGGCCCGCTTCCGGAATACCCCCGGCTCAAGAGCCCTGACCGGACAGATCGCGGTACAGCGGCCGCAGAGCGTGCATTTTTCTTTGTCCCAGACAATCTGCCAGGGCAGGTCCTTGACGCTTAATTGGGAAGGGGCAATCGTTCCATTTGCGAACATATCTTCACCTCCTGACGATCACGGCCGATGATCGCGGTATCCAGGTGCATGGGCTGGAAATACTTGTTGTTGTCTTTCTTCGGCAGGACCGCATCCAGCCCGCAGACTTCCGAAGAGAGTCCAAAAATTCCTTTGCTTCCTCCCACAACGCCCGGACGCAGCTTTTTCTGGTCCTGGACCATGAACAGGCTCTTATCCGGGAGACAGCCGATAACACAGTTCGGTCCGTCGATGATCAATCTGCGGCAGGTCTGCTTCAACTGGCGTAAGAAAGGACCGCTGGGATGTTTTTTCAGACTGGCCTCCTGTAAGGGGGTGATGACATGCTTGTAAGACTCAATGCCCAAGCCCAGGGAATAAAACAGATAATGCAGGATGTGGGTAAAGACCTCGGAATCCGACTGGTAGCCGCTGTAACCCGAAAACCCCCGCGAACCGAGGAACTCCTTGATAGGGATAAAGGCGGTGTTCTCTCCGTTGGTCATGCTGGCCATCCCCTGCAGAAAGAACGGGTGACAGGCGTAGAGATTGATGGCGTAATTGGTGTTCTGCCGTCCCTGGGCCATGATCACTCTGGCTTTCAATTCCTCATGGTCCAGGTGGATATGCTCGGCCACAGCCAGAGGGTCTCCGATCTCCTTTAACATGATCACATCCGGCCAGAAGCTGAAGACGATCATGTCCTCTTTCTCCTCGCCCATTTCCCTGAGCTTCAGCCTGATCAGGGTTAGCTGGGACTCGATTTCCTCCTGGGCCATCCCCTCCCAATCATCCGGATAATCATAGGCCCGGACCAGGTAATTGTCTCTTTTGGGAATGCCCGGAGGCGGCTTCTTGGAGATCTTCAGGCTCAAACGGTACTTGGTCTTGAAGCCGATGCCCATCATGTACTCATCCAGACGACGCAGTCCGGATCTGGTAAAGATTCCGGACAGGATCGGGGCGTCCTTGAAATACTCAAAGGGGCCTCCCAGGTCTGTCAGGAACAGACCGACGCCGGAACCGTCATGCCCTTCGCGCATGGCATCCATGGCCTGGACGGCCAGCATGGGGGACCGGGGTTCATTACTGGTCAAGGCAAACAGACGGCACATAGCAACCTCACTTGTTCATCAAAGTATACGTCAGACTTCGAAGCAGCGTCTTGACACTTAAGAGTAACAATTTAAAATAATTGAAAATAATTTAATGGATTCAAAATTGGACATAATATCGAATTTCGTGCTTGCCTGCCCCGTGAAATCTCTTCCCATTTCACTGGGGTTTCGTATTTCGGATTTCGTGCTTAGGTGCCTTATCATTGAATCACTGTTATATAAAACAAGAAAATGTATTGCCCCAAAGGCTTTTTTCCTTTTCTTAACCGTGAACTGTGAACCGTGAACCTGAAACCTTTTGGGCGAAGCCCGCTTTAAAATTTATAGGTCGATTTCACTTCCTTCACAAATCCCGGACCAGACTTTCCTGACCTCCTTGCGCATTCCCAGGAGCTCTTCCCAGGTGACCTCCGGGATACCGGGGCCGAGAGCGATCACCTCGCGGAAGGTTTCAGGCCCAAGCCCCGCCCCGGTCTGCCTGGCAAAGATCTGACACAAGTGGTCGATGGCCTGATAGACGGTAAAGATTTTCTTCAGCCTGGCCAGGCGCTCCGGGCCGACTTTCAGCTCCCGCAGGGGAATATCCAGAAATTCTGCAGTAGGAAGCGGTTGGCAGTCATGGACAGGACGATTCGAAATCAGCTGGTGTCCCTGGATGAGAAACTCGAAGTCGGCCATTCCGCCAAATCCCAGCTTGAGGTCGACTCTGCTTCCCGCTTCTTTGCCGCGCTCGGCTTCCATTCTTTGCCTCAGATGACAGAGTCTGCCCCAGACTTCTTCAGGCCGTCTGGGCCTGGAACAGATATCGCGGGCAAAACGAACCAGTTCCCGCCCCAGTGATTTGTTTCCGGCAACACTGCGCAGGCGCAGAAGAGACTGCACCTCCCAGATATCGGCCTCGTTGGCGTAATACAACTCCCACCTCCGCCTGGTGACGACCAGGGGGCCGTAATTGCCAGTCGGTCTGAGTCGCGAATCTACATCGTACCCCGGTCCCTCCTGCAGGGGGGTGGAGAGCATCCGCATGAAGCGCTGAATAAATTTGATGACCTTGGCCGGAATCTTTTCCTGGTCTTGACCAGGGCCAGCTTCATAGACATACATAAGGTCCAGATCAGAGAGGTAGCCCAATTCGAAACTCCCCAGTTTTCCCAGGGCCAGAACGGTTAGTGGGACTTCCCGGGTCCCCAGGACCTCCAAAGACACGATTCGGCAGGTCTCTTCGAGCACATAATCCGCCAGGCTGCTCAGTTCGAATTCTGCCTGCTGCGGTTTGAGGTCCCCGCTCGATTCGGCCAGGGCCAGGGTCAGCATCCGCTCGTTTTTAAGCCTTCTGATCCACTCCACGGCCTGCTCGTAATCTGTGCACCCGGCCAGGATGCTGTCGGCCCGCTCTTTCCAGAGGGCAAATTCCAGCTCAAAATCCTGGGCCGGGAGCCCTTCCATGAGACCTGGCTGATTGGCGAGCAAGTCGGCGATCAATGGGCTGCGCACAACCCCCTTGCCGACCCTTGGCAACCAGGCGGGACTGGAATTGAGCAGTCTGATCAGGCCCGGCTTGATCCGGATGCGGTTCAGGACATTGACCGTCCTGGTCCTGCCCTTTTCGAAAAGGCCTGTCTTGCCTTTTGCCGACAACAGATCAAGTTCCTTGACAAAAACATCGGCCACCTCCCGGGAAAAGTCCCGGAGCAATTCAGGGTCGAGATGCCCCGGCCTCTTATCGACTTCAGAACCGGCGACAGTCTTCTTGTCCACCGTTTCTCCGCTCGCGGTTCCGGCTTGTCCGACCGGCTTCTTACCGGCAAACAGGGATTCAAAATGCCCGGTGATCCTCCGGCAATGCTCCCTTAGACTTCTGTCCATGGCCTCCTTGTCGGGCCCGAACCCCATGAACCCGGCCAGTCTCTCCAGGTCCCTACTGGAAGTCGGGAGCTTGTGCTGCTGCCGGTTCGTGTCCAGCTGTATCCAGTGTTCCATGCGCCGCAAAAAGCAATATCCCTCTCGCAGCTCAGTTTTGACTGTCTCCTCCAGCAGGCCGGCCCCGGCCAGCCGGTCAAGGCAACGCAGGGTATTGGGCTCGTCCAGCTCCCGGTAGCGGCCGCCATAGATGAGTTGAAAGGACTGGACAATGAACTCAACCTCCCGGATGCCTCCCTGACCCAGCTTGACGTCAAAGCTTTGCAGACTGCTCTGCTGCCGTGCCTGTTCCAGGATGCGGTCCCGCATGGTCTTGAGTTCATCCAGGGATTGAAAATCAAGAAAACGGCGGAATACGAACGGCCTGACCTCCTGCAGAAAGGTGCCTCCAAGTTCCCGGGATCCGGCTATGGTTCTTGCCTTGAGCAGGGCCTGCCTTTCCCAGGCCCGCCCCCGCACCAGGTAGTGATCGACCGCCGCCTCCAGGCTGGGGACCAGATCACCGTCCTTGCCCTGGGGCCGGAGCCGGAGATCGACCTTGAACACCCTGTCTCCGTCGACCTGATCACTGATAAGAGCGGTCAGGGTCTGCATAAACTTTTGCCGCCCGCTGCCTCTGTTTTTCTTATTCTTTTGTCCGCCGCCTAAAAAAACGAGATCGATGTCGGAAACATAGTTGAGTTCAGCCCCGCCCAGTTTGCCCAGGCCCAGGACGGCCACCGGATTCGATTTCGGGTCGAAGCCCCGGCCTTCTGACATCCACCAATCCATCCTGGCCCCCAGAACACTCAGACCTGCCTGCAGGCAGACCCCGGCCAGATCGCTCAGCTGGGACATCGTCTCCTCCAGCCCGGCCAGCCCCAGACAGTCCCGCCCGCCGATTCTCAAAAAATGTTTCTGCTTGAACTCCCGGAATACTCTGAACAGCTCCCTCAAGCCGGTACATTTTTGAACCTCTTGTTGCAGGCTGTTGTAGAGCTCGGTCAGAGGATACTTCCGCTGCAACTGATTCTCATCCCTGAGCCAGTGGACATTGGACTCCTTTCTAAGCAGCATGTTCAGATACTGAAAAGTATGTCCTATCTTTTTTAATTCCGGACTGGGCTCTCGTTTAGGCAAAGTCATACAGGCTCATTTCTGACTCTTCGGATAAAAAACCCTTGCCCGGGGCAAAGGCCCCTGCAAGGGTTTGGGAACCGGGTCCGCAGCCTTCTTACATACAGTCTGCCACCCTCTCCTTTTCCCCTTCTGTCTATTTAATTTTCTAGGGAATCGCAGCTGCGATTCCCTAGAAAATTAAATATCGTAGTACAGCATGAATTCATAGGGGTGGGGACGCAGCCGGACCTGATCCGCTTCATTGGCCCTTTTGTATCCGATCCAGGCCTGGAGCACGTCCTCGGTAAAAACGTCGCCTTTCAGGAGAAATTCCTGATCCTTCTCCAGGGCATCCAGGGCCTCTTCCAGGGAAGCCGGGGTCGAAGGCACATCTTTTAGTTCTTCCGGGCTCAGGGAATAGATATCCTTGTCCAGGGGTTCGCCGGGGTCGATCTTGTTTTCTATGCCGTCCAGGGCTGCCATCAGGATAGCGCTGAAGCCCATGTACCCATTGCAGGTCGGGTCCGGAAAGCGGACCTCGATCCGTTTGGCGCTTGGTGAGGCCGAAAACATGGGAATGCGCAGGGCAGCACTCCGGTTCCGGCTGGAATAGGCCAGGTTGACCGGGGCCTCATATCCCGGGACCAGCCGCTTGTAGGAATTCGTGGTTGGATTGGTGATGGCGCACAGGGCCTTGGCGTGCTTCATGATTCCCCCCAGGGCGTTCATGGCCATATCGCTCAGACCGGCATAGCGGTCCCCGGCAAAAAGGGTCTCCTGTTCTTTCCAGATGCTGATATGGGTATGCATTCCCGAGCCGTTGTCCCCGAAAATGGGCTTGGGCATAAAGGTCACGGTCTTGCCGTTCTTCCAGGCCACATTCTTGATGATGTACTTGAACCACATGAGCTGGTCCCCCATCTTGACCAGGGGGGCAAAACGCATGTCGATCTCGGCCTG
>JAIPDR010000262.1 GCA_021737615.1 Desulfohalobiaceae bacterium
ATGCTGGTCATCAATCAGCATAATTTTCAGAAATCCCTTAAGCAGGAGACCGTCAATCAACTCAGTTCGCTGTGTTCCAAGACCAAGCATTCTTTCGAGCTGTTTCTGCAGGAACGCCTGAGCGCGGTGCGCTACATCGCCCATGCCTACAGCTATGAGCAGCTCAAGGATCCGGCCAGACTCCAGGAAATATTCCACACCATTCAGGAAAATTTTTCAGGATTCGTCGATCTCGGCCTGATAAGTCCTCAGGGAATGCAGATCAATTATATCGGCCCCTATGATCTCAGGGGCAAAGACTATTCCGAGACCGACTCCTTCCGCGGGGTCCGGATAAGCGGAACCTGGATCAGCGAGGTCTTTCTCGGCTACCGCAAGTTTCCACATATTGTCATGGCCGTGGAAAGGCGGCGGCCCACCGGTCAGAACTGGGTACTGAGGGCCTCGATCGATATCGAGACCTTCAATGAGATCAAAGCAGCCATGGGCCTGGCTCCGGACAGCGACGCCTTTTTGGTCAATCACCAGGGGCTGCTGCAGACCCCGTCCAAATATTATGGAGAGATATTGACCCGGGTGCCCCTGAAGATCCCCCCCAGGAGTTCCCAGCCGGCCGTGATCGAAGTAAAAGATCGGCAGGGAAGGGATATTTTTCTGACTTACGCCTATCTCTCCGGACCGAAATTCATCCTGGCCATTGTCAAGCCCAGGGCCAGTTTTTACAAGTCCTGGTACACGCTCAGAGGACGGATGTTTTTGGTCTTTATGGTCAGTGTCCTGGTGATCAGCCTGATTATTTTCAGGTTGACCGGGCAGATGGTCAAGCAGATCAAAGAGGCCGACGAGAAACGGGAAATCGCCTTCAGGGAGCTGGAGCACACTCATAAACTCTCCTCCATTGGCCAGATGGCCGCCGGAGTCGCCCACGAAGTCAACAACCCCCTGGCCATAATCAATGAAAAAACAGGCTTGATGCAGGACTTGCTGCAGGCCATGCCTGAGCTGGAAAAACGGGATAAGTTTCTCGGCCTGACAGAATCGATCTTGAAGTCAGTGGACCGGGCCAGAGGGATCACCTATCGTTTGCTCGGGTTTGCCAGGCGTCTGGAAGGCAGCTTTGAAGCCCTGGATGTGAACCAGGTCCTGCGCAATGTGATCGGTTTTATACAAAAAGAGGCCGACGACAGAAACGTGGACATCGTTCTGGAGCTTGATGACGATCTGGATCAGATCATTTCGGATCAGGGTCAACTGGAGCAGGTTTTTTTGAATATCATGGGCAACGCCCTGGCTGCGGTGGAGGACCATGGCCGGGTCAACATCAGTTCCTGGGAGGAATCCCCGGATCTGGTCGGGGTCGCCATCGCCGACAACGGAACCGGCATGTCCAGGGAAACCATGGAGCACATCTTCGAGCCGTTTTTCACCACCAAAAAGGAATTCGGAACCGGCCTGGGGCTGTCCATAACCTATGGCATCGTCAAGAAGCTGGGCGGCGATATCAAGGTCTGGAGCCAGATGGATGAGGGCAGCATATTTACGATTTATCTTCCCAAAAAACAAATGGCTTCAAGCCAAAGATCGGAGGGTCAGCCATGAATCCAATGAAAATACTGCTTGTCGATGATGAACAGGAATTTGTAGCCGCCCTGGCGGAACGGCTCGAATTGCGGGGATACCAGGTGGAGGCGGTCAACAGCGGAGAAGAGGCCCTGCAGGCCGTGGAGGCCGCCCCCCCGAAAGCCGTGGTCCTGGACGTCAAAATGCCCGGGTTAAGCGGACTTGAGGCCTTGAAAAGCATCAAGGCCCAGTTTCCGTCGATGCCGGTCCTGCTCTTGACCGGATACGGCTCAACCGAAGACGGGATGAAGGGAATGCGCTTCGGGGCCTATGATTACCTGATGAAACCCTTGAATATAGAGGACCTGATCAAGAAAATCCATGAAGCGGTCGGCGCGGCCGAACAAAAGCGTCCGTACTGAAAAGTAAAAAAACCGCAATTTATGCCAACTTCTGGTATAGCAGAAAATGGTGCTTTTGTTTTGATGAAGCAGGAAGGAGTGCAACATGAACAGCCGATACGGCCGGGTCGAATGGGTCTGGGGGAAGATCTGCGCCGGATATACACACGAAATCAAGAATATCCTGGCGATCATCAATGAGTCCAAGGGGTTGATAGATGATATTCATCATCTCAACAAGCAGACCGAGCAGGCTTTTCAGGAGAAGATCGCTGCTTCACTGGATATTATCCAGCAGCAGGTCGAGCGGGGAGAGCGTCTCTCCAGCCTCATGAACACCTTTGCCCATACTCCGGATCAGGAAGTGGCCCCTGTTTCCATCGGGGAAACTTTGTCCGTCCTGCTTGGCCTTTCCGAGAGATTTGCCCGGCAAAAAAAAATAACCCTGGAACTGGATGAGCAGCCCAAAAAACTCACCCTGGTCACCAGGCCTGTGGAATTCATGCACCTTTTGTTTGTCGGCCTGGAACTTGCACTGGCTGTGCTTGAATCTGGAGACGATATCCGGATCAGATTTCACAGGGAACAGACCGAATACTTGATTCGGTTCTCCCTCCCGCCCAAGAAAGCCTTCCCCGAAGCTTCCCCGGAGTACCTGGAGGTGATGCAGGACATCTGCGCTGTGCTGCAGAGTACGGTACGATGGGCTGAAGACCTCCCGGGCCTGCTTTTTACCTTCCCTGCAGAACCTTCCTTTTCTTCTTCCGCAGAAGCGGGATCAGATTGATATCCGCATTGAGCCTCGGGATCAGTCAGAGGCTCAATGCGGATATCAAAAAGGCTATTTAACCCTCCTGCCGGGATCGAGGTCTGTAACTCCCAATTGTCACCAATGTTCTCCCTGGAACGAGCCAAGGGATTCTTGACCCGAAGACGCCTTCAGACAGGCAAAGTCTGGCTGTAGGTCAATTGTTTGTTTCGTAATGTTTCGTTTTGGTTCAACGAAAACGTTTTATAATGTTTCAAGTGTATCCTGCGACTGGCTGTCTCGGTCCGGGTAGACGAAGAAAGAAACAGGTTTGCCGGGATCATCGTCGCTTGAAATCCCCGCCCTCCTTGGCGACCGCTCCCTGCCGGTTCAGCCGGGGTCAGGGATAAGGCCTGAAAAGAAGGGATGTTTTCCTGGCACAGAAAATGCAAGGAAATGGTACCCGGGATTGGACGACAAAGTGACGACATAGAGACCTCAGGCTACCTTCAAAGGGTGTTGTCAGCTGAAAAAAATAACGAAACAAAAAGAAATCCAGTCCCGGGTCTACATAATTGGATTTCAGAAAGGGATTGTTTATTGAAGGCCGCTGATGTTGAAGTGTTTGCTTTATATACCGAACTCTTACATTAAAGTATTCAGACAAAAAGGAGGCTGCAATGAAAAACATACTGCAGAAAATCGAGAACATGCTTCTGGCTGCGACGTTTGCAGAGGCAAACGCCCCTGAAATCGCCCGGGAGTATCTCGGTCCGGAAAAAAGGCAAAACGAAGCTGTCAGGGGACAACTGCAGGGTTTCTTAGAGGACATTGGCCTGCAGCATGTGCCGGTTACCTACGGTATAGCCCGGTTGTAGAAAACAATCGCGATGAATGGAGGAGACAATGAGCCAGATTAAAGTACTTCTGGTGGATGATGAAAAGGAATTCGTCAATTCCCTGGCCGAGCGGATCAACATGCGGGAGCTTGGTTCCACAGTCGCTTATGACGGGGAGCAGGCCATGCGTGTTGTCCAGGACGAGATACCGGATGTGGTCGTCCTGGACTTGAGGATGCCGGGCATAGACGGAATCGAGGTCTTGAGGCGCTTGAAGAAGAGCTATCCTCAGGTCCAGGTGATCGTTCTGACTGGTCATGGTTCGGAAAAAGACGAGCGTCTGGCCAGAGAACTCGGCGCCTATGAATATCTTCAGAAACCGACCCGCATCGAGCATCTGACCAAGCTGATCAAGAAGGCCTACAGGGAAAAACTGGAAGATCCCATGGTGGCGGCGACATATGCCGAGGCCGGAGACGAGAAGACGGCCAGGGACATTCTCGGGAAGGGCAAAAAGAAGAAAGATTGAAGGCTTCGGAGAACAGGAAGCTGGACATGCTGATTTCAATCGTGGCCGCCTTCTTTGCCGATGACTTTCAGGGACGGCTGGCTGGACATTTCAAGGAAAAAGGATACAGGGTCAAAACGGCGCAAACGAACTTGGAAGTCCTGGAATATGCGGCATCCGAGGACATCGACGTCCTTTTCGTCGACCTGACTGAACAGCAGCGGCAGGGCCTGGAAGCGATTCAGCAGATTCATTCTCTGAATTCAGAGGTCCAGATCCTGGTCATGGTCAGGAAAAACGATGTCCAGGCTTCCATAGCCGCCATGAAACGCGGGGCATATGATGATATAGCCGATCCGTTTGACTGGACTGCTCTGGATTCGAAAATCGAAGCAGCCTATACGCGCAAACTGCAATCTCGGAGAATATTAGAAAAAAAGAGCTTTCGGCAGAAACTCGAGGACCATTTCGCGGCGGCTGCTCTGGCCGAGCATGGAACTTTCGAGATGGCCAAAGATATTTTCCAGGGGGGATTGAGAAGCAAAAAGGATGAAGCGTTCTCCAGGCTTTCCGTCAAAAAGAAATCTACTTCCCGCAGGAGGAAAAAATGAAAGAAATATTTGTTCGGGACTTGATGGTGCCCTTAGAGGAATACGCCACAGTACCTGAAGAAGCAACACTGCATGAGGCGGTCCTGACCCTGGAAAGGGCTCAGAAGGAATATCTGGAGGTCAGAAAAAAGAGTATCTATCCTCACCGAGCCATCATGGTTCTCGACTCCAAGAACAAGGTCATCGGCAAGGTCAGCCAGGTGGATGTGATCAAGGGCCTGGAGCCGAAATACCAGGAACTGATTTCCTCAAGCAATATGGCCACCATGGCCGCCAGCGGCTTCAGCGCGGATTTTTTGCGGAGTATGCTCCAACCCCACGGTCTTTTTGCCAAGCCATTGCATGCCCTCTGCCAGAAAGCGGCCCGGGTCAAGGTCAAGGATCTGATGTACACACCGGATCAGGGGGAATACGTCAAGGCGGAGGATTCCCTGGAAATAGCTGTGAACCAGTTTATCATCGGACGCCACCATTCTCTGCTGGTCACCGGCCAGGACGATGAAATAGTCGGCATCCTGCGACTGGTGGACGTGTTCAGCGAGATCGCTCAGGAGATCAAGTCCTGTGAGCTGTAATTCTCTTCTTTTCCCATTCTATTCAAGGAGGAAGAAATGAAGATTCGGGTGCTTCTAGTGGACGATGAACAGCAGTTCCTGGACCAGCTTTCAGAGCGGTTGAGAATTC
>JAIPDR010000263.1 GCA_021737615.1 Desulfohalobiaceae bacterium
GCCCCCTCCGGACTCTTAGGCTCTGCTATAACCTTTGATGTTGCATGAATGACAATCTTCTGCAGTCTTATGGTTTGAAGCCGTAGACGCGGTCCGGTTTCCCCCATTTCGCGAGCCTAAGAAAACCTGAGAACCTCCCGGCGAGGTCGCGCAAGAGAACCCTGTCGCCCGGTTCGTAAAGAGAGTACCAGTGACTCAAATTGAAGTTTCTTCCTCGATCAAACTGGCAGCTGTGGACTTGAGCATTATTGTAGCAGCATTCCTGTATATTGTAATAAATATTCGATAGTTAAATGTCAGGCCGGCCAGAGGCAGGGCTGACACCCGAAACCTGACACCTTCGTTCCCCGCCCTCAGGTTCACATCCCGTCGTTCTTGATATACCCCTGTTCTTCCAGATAGAGCAGGACCTGCTGGGCCGCTTCGGCCTGGGTCGTGGAGGAGGTATCGATGGTCAGTTCCGGGTTCAGCGGCGGGATGTAGGGATCATCCACCCCGGTCACCCCGGTCATCAACCCCTGTTTGGCCTTGGCGTAGATGCCTTTGCGGTCGCGTTGTTCACAGACCTCCAGCGGGGTGTTCATGTGGATCTCGATGTAGCCTCCGTACTGGCTGATCAGCTCCCGGTTGTGCCGCCTGGATTCTTCATAGGGGGCGATGGGGGCGCAGAGTGCGATCCCCCTGTTCTTGGTGATTTCACTGGCCACAAATCCTATCCGCCGGACATTGATCTCCCGGTGCTCTTTGGAGAAGTTCAGTTCGCTGGAGAGGTTGCTGCGCACGATGTCCCCGTCCAAAAGGGTCACCGGCCTGTCCCGGAGTTCCATGAACTTGACATACAGGACCCTGGCCAGCGTGGATTTGCCCGCTCCGGACAGTCCGGTCAGAAACAGGGTAAATCCCTGCCTGTGTCTCGGGGGATGGGTCTTCTTTATCTCGGCCACCACTTCCGGAAAGGAAAACCACTCCGGGATCTCCAGGTCGAACTCCAGGCAGCGCCTGAGTTCGGACGAAGAGATGTTCTGGGTTTCGGTCCCCGGCTCGATCCGGTCTCTGGGCAGATACCTCCCCTGATCCCGGACATAGGCCATGGGAGTCAAGGGGACCATGGTGATCCCGATTTCCCGGCCGAACTCCTCTACCCGTTCCTGGGCCTCACCCGGCCGGTAATAGAGATTGTCTCCGCTTTCGTGCATAAAGGGATCAGCCTGATCCGGAGCGACCATGAAATGGGTGCAGCCGAAGTTTTTCTTGACCAGGGCCTGGAGCAGGGCCTCCTTGGGGCCGGCCTTTCTGGAGGCGAAGGGCAGGAGGCCGAGCATGATCATGTTCTTCGGGAACTGCTCCACAAAGGCCTGGTAGCAGTAGACCGTGGTAAAATGGTCCAGGTCTCCCGGAGCCGGAAGGCCGGCCACCGGCTGCAGGAAGATATGAGCCTTGGATTTGCGGGCGGCCTGGAGGATCATCTCCTTATGGGCGCAGTGCAGCAGCTTTTCCGTGTGAAAGCCGATCACGTTCCGCCATCCGTTCTGGGTAAAGCGGCGATGAGTCTCTGAGGGCGGCAGCCGGAATTCGATGAAGTCGTAGTGCAGAGGGGGATGCAGTCCCTCGATGCTCCCGCCCAGATACCAGGAATGGACCCGGTTGAAGAGGCCGAAGACCGAGGGGTGCTTGAGTTCATCATCCGTGCCGTAGACACGAACCGCTTCTTTTCGTTTGTCCGCCTGCCAGATGTCGTCAATGTGCAGGATCGCCAGCAAAAATCCCTCGGAGTCGCACAGGGCCAGGTCCTGCTGCTGTTCGAGCTTCTTGGCCAGATGTTTTGGGATGTCCAGGCAGATGGGAATCGGCCAGACCGAGCCGTCTGCCGTTCTGCTGGTATCCAGAACAGATTCGTAGTCTTTGCGGTTCATGAAGCCGGTCAAAGGATAGAAGGCCCGATTGCAGAGGAGTTCCAGGTCATACTGCTGACGTTCGTTCAGGTTGTAGCTCGGCAGCAGGGACGCTTTCTGCTTCAAGGCCTCCACCCGCCTGAAGTGGACCAGGAGACTCTCGGAATAATCATTCATAGGTCAGGAAACTCCGGTGTCTTGGTGTCTTAACTGTACAACTTGTCATGAAAAAACAAGAAGATCTCAGCGGACCACAAACCAGGGGTTCAGCAGGTTCTCCCGATTGTAGAAAAGCCGGGAGCCGTCCTCCCAGACAAAGACCGTTTTGCCGGCCCCTAAAGCGATCCCGTGACCGGCAGCGGTATCCCATTCCATGGTCGGCCCCAGACGGGGGTAGATATCGGCGCTTCCTTCGGCTACACGGCAGATCTTGAGGGAACTGCCGGCGGACACGAATTGCACCTCCGGGTATTCCTTTCTTTTGGCCTCTACGAATTCATGCAGTTCAGGTGTGGCGTGGGACCTGGAGCCCACGATCACATAGGCCGATCTATTCAGCTGCAGTGGGAGCCGTTTTGAAATCTGTATCAGTTCCTTGATATCCCCCGGGAGGCCATTCCCCGGCATGAGGCAGGTGTAGGAGCCAGGACCGGGGCCGCCGAAATACAGTCGTTTCAGGTCAGGGGCGAAGACCACCCCGAAAAGAGGGCTTTGCTCTTGAATAAGGGCGATGTTGACCGTGAACTCGCCGTTCTTCTTTATAAACTCCTTGGTGCCATCCAGGGGGTCGACGATCCAGAGCCGATTCCAGTCCTTGCGTATGGAAAAGGGAATATCCCGGCCTTCTTCGCTCAGGACCGGAATCCCGGTCCTGGCCAGTTCTTTGGCGATCAGGGCATGGGCCCTCTGATCGGCCTCAGTCAAGGGGGATTCGTCGGCCTTGTACTCAAGGCTGTAGTTTGACCGGGAATAGACCTCCATGATCTCTCTGCCGGCCAAGAGTGCGGCCCGAACAGCTGTGAGCAATAGCCGGGAAACCTGTTCGTTGTCCATGGAAAAAGTCCCTCAGGGAGATTGGATATCATCCAGCTTGATGGTAAAGGCCTTGGGATTGGTCTCCTTTTGATAGTCCTGCAGAGCCTCTTCCGCCTCTTCCTGGGTCGCATAGGCCCCGACTCTGACCTTGAACCAGTTGCTGCCGTCCAAGTGCTGATCCGGATAGACCGTGGCCCGGTAGCCTCTTTTTCGCAGTTCTTCGGCAAAATTTTCGGCATTGACCCTTTTCCGGCAGGCCACGGCCTGTATCGCAAATTTGGCCGCTGCAGGCTCGGTCTCCTTTTTCTGCGCCTCTTTCGGGAGTGAACCTGAACCCAAAGCGGTTTGGTCTGTATGCCGGTCCAGGATTCCTGGTTCGCCATCCAGTGTTTCCTGCCCGGATCCTTGGCCGGAGTTCGGTGGGATCTGGTCAGCCGGAGCAGTGCCGTTGCCCGTAAGATGGCTCTCCGGCTGCCGGACTGGTTTTAGTCTGGTTTGTTCAGGCGTGGGCTTGACTTTTTCCTGGATGGAAAAGAATATTTCCCGGCTGGATTCCTGGGCAGGTTCCGGGGAGCTCTGCTGTTGGAGCACGGAAAAGATCTTTTGCCTGTAATCGGGTTGAAGCCCAAAGGACAGGGCTAACCCCAGGAAAAAAAGAAAACAAAATAAAATGAGGAGCTTGACTGGTTTTTGACTGATCATCGATTGGATATACTTGCGCTCATGATAACGACCGCCTTCAGCATATTTTGGATTACAGGAGCAGTCGGCCTCTTTTTTGAAATTTTCCGGCATACTCGGAATTTTTAGTCGGCAAATCCTGAATTGCCTGCTGTGGGCAGCATCCTAAACCAAATGCATTCTGCTGACAAGGGAAAGTACGTTACAGTGGACAGGTCCGGGCAAACCAGCTACAATTCTTAAAAATACTTAATCTCTTTTACGGGGAAGGAAGAAAATGGAACGAAAAGCAGTTGAATTGACCAAAGAATTGATGCGCTTCAAGTCCATGCACTCCAGGCCGGAAGAAATCGAGGCTTGCCTTGAGCATATCAGAGGCTATCTGCAAGAGTGGGGAGTCGAGAACGAGACCATCGTCCACAACGGGGTCCACTCCCTGCTGGCTCTGCCAAAACCCGGTTATGCTCCGGTTCTGTTGATGACCCATGTGGACGTGGTGGACGGAGAAGACCGCCTCTTCGAACCGATCGAGGAAAACGGCCGGCTCTACGGCCGGGGGAGCATCGATGACAAATATGCCGTAGCCGTCTCCCTGCTCCTGCTGCGGGCGCATCTGACGGAGCTGGAGCAGGAAGGCGGATCTTTTAAGGATCTGCCTTTTGGTCTGCTGATCACCGGAGACGAGGAGGTCGGGGGAATAAACGGGGCCGGGCAGGCCCTGAAGCACTGCCGCACGGATTTCTGCCTGGCCCTGGACGGGGGCGGCCCCCGCCAGATCGTGATCAAGGAAAAGGGCATCCTCAGGTTAAAGCTTGTGGCCCGGGGGAAGGCCGCCCACGGGGCCAGACCCTGGCTCGGGGAAAACGCCATCGAAAGGCTCATGGCCGATGTGGAAGCCATCAAGCCCTTTTTTCCGGTCCAGACAGGAGATCCGGAGCACTGGCACCGGACCATGAATCTCGGCCGGATCAGCGGCGGCAAAGCCGTGAACCAGGTCCCGGACCGGGCCGAAGCGATCTTCGACATCCGCTACACCGAAGACGATGATCTCGACCGGCTCGTTGCCGAGCTCAAGGAGGCAGTCCAGGGGGAACTGAGCGTCGAGTCCCGGGAACCTATGTTTTCCAGCGGGGAATCCCCCTATCTCGACCGGCTCCTCAAGCTCGTCCCGCCGGACGTCCGGACCGGGGTTGAACACGGGGCCAGCGACATCCGCTACTTCGCCGAAAAAGGGGTCCCCGGAGTGGTCTGGGGTGCGGACGGAGAGATGTCGGCCCACAGCGTGGACGAGCATCTGGTCGTCTCCAGCCTGCAGCCGTTCTTTGATCACCTGGACGCCTTTCTCAGGCAGTGCCGGGCATAAAATAGCATTTCTCTGCAGCTATGCCTCCGAACTGGAGAAGAGCAAAAGGATTTGCAAGATGTCTTTAAAAAGCAGATGATCGCATGTACAGGGATAAAAGGGGCAAAAGCAAGCAATGGGCTGAGCAAAAGCATCAGCTCGGATTCCAGCCTGTCGGCTAACCCCCGGCCGGTTTCATCCACTGGCCGATAAGTTGCCCCAAGTCCCTGCGTTTCCAGAAATCGAAAGACTTCAAGCACCGAAGGATGCTCCACTATTTATATTCCATATCACTACCTTGCTTCATCGTTCTTCTCAAGGGTTTCGCCGGAGCCGCTTCCGATTTTTTCCACGATACCCAGATCCCCAAGGACCAGGTACATGCAGGGGATTGCCAGCA
>JAIPDR010000264.1 GCA_021737615.1 Desulfohalobiaceae bacterium
TTACGAGGAAGGATTGCGGATGGTTTGAATGTCTTCAACAATGACCTGAATGGTGCGCAGGAACATGAAAACGCCCATTACAGGCAGGATGGCGTAGAGATAAACCAGAGGGATCTCCAGGATGATGGTCTTTTGCTGGGTGAGGACTTGAAGTGCGGCCATCTTCCAGCCGAAGTAAAAGATGAATACGGAAAAACACAGGGTGACCAGGTACCCGAAAAAGGCCAGGGGGTATTTCAGGGAAGGAAAGATCTGTTCGACAGCGTCGATCTTGATCATGGCCCGTCTTTTGATGGCCGCACTGGCCCCGATAAAGGTGGTCAGGATGATCACCTCCCTGACCAGTTCTTCGGACCAGGCCAGGGAGCTGTGAAAGCCGTACCTGAGGACCACGTTGACGAACAGGGAGAACAGGGCGATCATGACCGCCAGAAATAATGTCCAGTTTTCCAGAAAGGTCAAGACAGTGTCGATGATACGCAGTACTTTGGGCATGGTATTGCAGAAGATAAGGCTTAAAGGATTATTATTCGGCAACTCGGCAGCATATATTTCTGGTAAGTATATAAAGCGCAATCTATGCCGACTTCCGGTATAATATCCAGTCCGGGCTTTTGACCTTGGTCAAAAGCCCGGACTGGAAGGCATCGATTCCTTTATTGTTCAAAGTCCATGTATTCCTGGACCTCCTGAAGGTAATTGTCCGGCTTGTAGCTGTCGCCCGGATAGGTCTTGTTGATTTCCTTGGCGTACTTATCGTGGACTTCAGCCGCTTTTTCCTTCAAAAACTCTTTGTCTTTTTCAGGCAGGGTATAAAAGGAGACCCCGTTTTCTTTGGCTTTGGCGATCTGGGTGGTTTCCTGTTCCCTGGCCTCTTCTCTGATCTGGGCGCTGACATCGTGGACGGTCTCTATGAATATCTCCTGCAGGTCCTCAGGCATAGTGTTGAACCAGCCTTTGTTGAAGATCCAGATGAACAGGCCCTGGGCATAGTTGACCCTGGTGAAATGTTTGGCCACTTCGAATTTCTTGGTGATGTTGCAGACCGAGGGGGTATGATCCAGTCCGTCGATGATTCCCTGCTTCAGGGCGACATGGACGTCCGGCCAGGGCATGACCACGGCGTCGAGCCCCCATTTTTCATAGCTGATCTTGTTCACCGCGGCCTCGGCGATCCTGAACTTGACGTTTCGGGCGTCTTTCATGGTCTTGATGGGAGTCGTGGAAGCCCAGCCGTAATTTCCGTAACCTGTGATGTCCAGGGCCATGATGCCCTGATGCTCCATGGCGTTCAGGAAATGCTCGAAGAGCTGGCCGCTGTTGATGAACTTGTCCAGTTTATCGAAGGAATTGACCAGGAAAGGCAGATTGATCAGGCCGAACCTGGGGCCGAGGTTGGTGGCGGCCACCGAGCTGACCCCCATGCCCTGAATGGCCCCCATCTGGAGCATGTTCAGGACCTCTACTTCCCCCCCGAGCATGGAGAAGGGTTTATAGTCGATATAAATTCTGCCGTTGCTGCGTTTCCAGAGTTCGTCCCGCAGGGCGAAACCGGTGTAGACTCCTTTGAGGACCGGATGGGAGACATTGGAGACGATGCAGGTGTATTCCGCACCCGACGGATCGAAATCAGGGCTCCAGGCATCCAGCTTTCCTGCAGAGGCGATGCCGACTGACAGCAAGAGCCCAACCAGTCCAACAATTGAAGCGGTGCACAATCTTTTCATCTTTCCCTCCTGAAACAGGGTTATTAGGTTTACGGAAGGCCTTTATATCCTTGAGGTTGAATTCAGTATTCAGTATACTGAACAATCTATCTGCTTTATTTTGCGCAGGATATTGCAGAGGAAAGAAAAAGTCAACATCCAGTTTGAACTCTCGCACGTCCGTGCGAGAGTTCAAACTGGATATAGATTTCAGCTTACAGGCTCTGGGCCAGCGCTTTGCACTTCATGATTCACTTCTTCCCAGCCAAGATCAAAGGCTTTGAGGTTGGCTTCAAGAAATGATTTCTTGGTGTTCGAGGAGATGGTCTCTTTCATCTCGCCCGGGCCGATGTCCAGATGGTCCAGGCCGATCAGCCCGCCCAGGAGAACCATGTTCAGAGACTGCAGGCTGCCGGCCGTTTCCGCCAGTCCCTTGGCATTCAGGGTGAACATCCGGTCCACCTTGGATCGCAGAAGATTCAAAATGAGCTCCAGATCTGGATACGATCCCTGCCCGATGGAGACAGTAAAAGGGGGCAACGGGGCGGTGTTCGTCAGGACCAGGCCGTCCTTGCGGACTTTGCCGATGGCCCGGAGGGTTTCCATCGGCTCGAATCCTACGAGGATGTCCGCTTCCCCTTCGGCCACGATAGGACTGCTGACATTGCCCATGACCACGGCTGATTCGACGATACCCCCCCGCTGGGCCATGCCGTGGATCTCGCTGACCAGAGCCGGAATGCCTTTGGCCAGAGAGGCTTCGCCCAGCAGGCGCGTGATCAACAGATTTCCCTGCCCCCCGACGCCGACAAATACGATACGTTTGTTTTGCATTGATCCCTCTATTAAAATAAAAAATTGTCTCTTGGTCTGATAGCTGATCCGGTTTGTTATCTCAAGTCTTCATCCGGCATCAAGCATCCGGTGTCTCTGCCTCCGATGATGTCTTCACCGGTCTGATCGCCCGTTCCGGACAAATCTGGGCGCAGAGCGCACAGCCGACACACATGGCTTCGTCGATCCTCACCTGTTCCTCATCCAGGTAGATGGCCGGGCAGGCCAGCTGCCGGACGCAGTCCCGGTGGTTGCGGCATCTATCATGATCGACAAAATAAGGCTTTTTGGGCTTTTGGGTCCTGGTGGCCCTGGCGAAGAGGGGGCAGACCTCCTGGGAGATGATCACCGAGACCCCTTGATGCTCGTACGTGGCGCGGATGGTCTCAATGGACTTCCTGACGGCGAACGGTTTGATCAGGTGGACGTCATCGACCCCCAAGCCCCTGACCGCCTGCTCGATGGACACCCGCCGGCGGTTCCAGTCAAGGGGCTGGCCGTCGACCCCGGGATGGGGCTGGTGCCCGGTCATGGCCGTGGTGCCGTTGTCCAGGATGACCAGGGTGAAGTTGTGCCGGTTGTGAACCGCGTTGACCAACCCGGTCAAGCCGGAATGGAAAAAGGTGGAGTCACCGATAAAGGCCACGACCTTTTGTTCGGCGGCCTGGGCGAAACCGCAGGCCGAGCTCACCGAGGAGCCCATGCAGATCAAGAAATCGGCCATGGAAATCGGGGGCAGGAGCCCCAGGGTGTAGCAGCCGATGTCGGTCGGGTAAACGGCATCCTGCCCATAGACCTGCTTGACCTCGTGATAGGTGGCCCTGTGCGGGCAGCCCGGACAGAGGTTGGGCGGACGTTGCGGCAGGTCCGGAATATCGGAGGAGTCGATTTTTTCAGGGGCATGATACTCGAGGCCGAACCCTTCGGCCACCGCCTGTCTGACCAGGGCCGGGTTGTATTCGAAGAGTCTGGACAGGCCCCCGACCCCCTTTCCCCTGATCGAGAGTCCGAGGCCGTTTTCCTGGGCCAGGGCCTTGAGTTCCTGTTCAACGATGGGCTCCAGCTCCTCGACCACCAGGACCTGCTCCACCTGCTGCAGGAACTTCAGGCAGAGATCCCGGGGCAGGGGATGGGAAAAAGCCAGCTTGAGGAGGCTGGTCCGCTCCCCGAGGTCGAGGTCGTTGATTGCATCCCGGACGTAGTTGAAGGCGATTCCGTTGGCCACGATGCCCAGTTCGCCGCTTCCCAGAATCTGATTGATATTTCCGGTTTCCGCTGCCTGCAGGGCCAGTTCCTGCCGGGAGAGCAGGACCTGGTGAAGCCTTCGGGACACGGCCGGGACGGTGACCTTGCTGAAGGGATCCTTTTCGAAGCGCATTTTGCCGGCCACCGGCTTGAGCGGGCCGAGGTCCACGGATCCGCGCATGTGATTCAACCTGGTGGTGGTCCGCACAAAGACCGGCAGCCCCATGGTTTCCGAGAGATCGAAGGCTTGGGCGGTCAGGTCCTTGAGCTCCTGGATAGTGGTCGGCTCCAGCATGGGCAGTCCGGAAAGCCTGGCGTAGTAGCGGTTGTCCTGCTCGTTCTGGCTGGAAAAAAGGGAGGGGTCGTCGGCCGTGACAATGACCATCCCTCCTTTGACCCCGACATAGGCCAGGGTCATCAAGGGGTCGGCGGCGACATTGACCCCGACATGCTTCATGGTCACCAGGGTCCGCAGGCCGGTGGCCGCGGCTCCGGCCCCGACTTCGAGGGCCACTTTCTCGTTGACCGAGTATTCGAAGTAGATATCGGTCTCCCGTGTCAGCTGGTAGAACTGGAGGGGGATTTCCGATGAAGGGGTGCCGGGGTAGCAGGTGACGAAGGAGACACCTGCTTCCAGGGCACCCCGGGCAATAGCCTCATTTCCCAGGATAAACAGTTTCTTGCCCGGGGTATCGGTCATGAGCTTGTGCATTTATCCTCCGATCCAGAATTCGCCTTGTTTTTTCTATACTGCTCCAACTTACCTTTTTCATAATTCTGTCGTTGAAATCAAAGGACAATCAGTCTTTGTTGTAAAAACCAAAATTGGATCAGTATACATAAAAAACAAGGCGAATTCTGGATATATGGGTTACATCATTTTAAGAAAGGATTTAAATACCGCTTTCATTCTGATTGTTTTGGTTTTTCGAAGCTGAGCCAACTACATGGTTGTACATTAAGGTTATAAGATAAAGTAAAAACTATAGATTTGATAAAATATAACCTGGATTGCCTATATACCAATTTTCAGCCACGGATCAGGGAACAGACATGAAGCCTGCTGATACTTTAAAATCCAGATATAACATAAAATCAATGGGCTGAAAATTGGTATGCGGAAAAATTAGTATTCGTACCAACCCGCTTTGGTCTTACGGCCCAGCCTTCCGGCCTTGATCATGGTCCGCAGGGAATAGGGGGTGGTGTGCTTCAATTCCCGGGGCAGATCTTCCTGAAAGACTTCATTGACGAAAAAGGCGATGTCTATGCCGGTCAAATCCATGAGCTCGAATGGCCCCATGGGATGATTGAGGCCGTATTTGATGGCCTTGTCGATATCTTCCTTGCTGGCGATGCCTTCGTCGTAAATCTTGATGGCCTCCATGAGTTGGGGGACCATCAGGCGGTTGACGATGAATCCAGCCTCGTCCTTCTTGACCAGGACCGCCTCTTTGTTCAGTTTTTCAGCCAGGTCTTTGACCGCCTGGGCGGTCTGATCGCTGGTCTTCAAGCCCTTGATGACCTCCACCAGCTTCATGACCGGGGCGGGATT
>JAIPDR010000265.1 GCA_021737615.1 Desulfohalobiaceae bacterium
GGACTGAACAACGAGGAGTTCATGGAGATGCGCTTGCGGGGCGGCATGCCCAGGGCCAACGCGGTCAAGCATGTCCATGACAAGTACGGGGTGAACATGCTCTCCTGCATCTGCGCCATCGACCGGGCCGTCTTTCCGCCGCTCATGGAGTACTGGGTACCGGAAGTGGATGTCACCGGGGTGCACGAGATGGTGGCCAACGCCCTGGTCATGCGCGGGGAAAAGGAACGGGAAACCGATCTCAGACAGGAACCCTTACCGGGAAAGGAGGGGTAATCGATGTATCATAAAAAGCAGATTGTCACCGGACTGGTCATCTTCATCCTTTTGCTGACCTTTCCCTTCTGGTTTTCCCTGGGCCAGGCCTCGTACGAATCGCCTGATCCCATGCTGCCTGAAGGTGAAGAGCAGTGCATCGAGCCCACGCAGTGGATGCGGGCCAATCACATGGACCTCCTGAATCAGTGGCGGGACATGTCCGTGCGCCAGGATAAGCCGGTCTATGTGAACAGCGCGGGCCGGGAGATGGAGATCAGCCTGCAGAAGACCTGCATGGACTGCCATACCAATCAGGCCGAGTTTTGCACCGTCTGTCACGATACGGCTGCTGTGAGCCCCTACTGCTGGGACTGCCACATCGCGCCGGAGGAGGTCTCAAATGGACAATAAGAGAAGAAATTTCCTCAAGATAGCCGGAATCACCACGGCCCTGGGACTGGGTGGCGGGATACCCCTGACGCTCAAGGCCTACAAACCCGAGGTGACCGAGTACGAACAGCCGGAGTCGGCACTTACCGGCAAGCGCTGGGGCATGCTTATCGACACCAGGAAAATCGATTCCGAACAGGACATGCAGCGTATGGTCCAGGCCTGTCACCAGGCCCACAACGTTCCGGAGAATCTGCCTAATCCAAAGGAAGAGATCAAGTGGATCTGGACCGACGAGTTCGAACACGTCTTTCCTAACAAAGAAAACCCCTACCTGGCCGAGCGCATCGAGCACAACCGGTTCCTCCTGCTCTGCAATCACTGCGATGTACCGCCCTGTGTCCGGGTCTGCCCGACCAAGGCTACCTTCAGGCGGGAAGACGGCATCGTGCAGATGGATTTCCACCGCTGCATCGGCTGCCGCTACTGCATGGCCGGATGTCCCTACGGCTCCAGAAGCTTTAACTTTCGGGATCCGGCAGGCTATGTCTCTCAGAAAAATCCTGATTTCCCGACCAGGGTCCGCGGTGTGGTGGAAAAATGCAACTTCTGCGTGGAGAGGCTGGAAGAAGGCCTGCAGCCGGCCTGTGTCGAGGCTTCCCAAGGCGCCTTGATCTTTGGTGATCTGGCCGATCCGGAATCTCACATCCGGCAGGTGCTCAAGGAGAATTTCACCCTGCGGCGCAGGGTCGATCTGGGAACCAATCCATCCGTCTTTTATATAGTATAGGGGGGCGATATGCTGGAGAAAGCGTTACAAGGAGACAAAAAATACTGGTCCTGGGTGATATTCCTGCTGGTCCTGATGGGACTGGGGAGTATCTTTTACATCCTGCAGCTCTCCAAAGGGCTGACTGTGACCGGTTTGAGCCGGGACGTGTCCTGGGGATTCTACATCGCTCAGTTGACCTATATGGTCGGAGTGGCCGCATCCGCGGTGATGCTCGTTCTGCCCTTTTATTTTCACAATGCCAAGCAGTTTGAAAAAATTGTCATTTTGGGCGAATTCATGGCCGTGGCCGCAGTCATCGTCTGCATCGGCTTTGTCGTCGTGGATCTGGGGCAGCCGCAGCGCCTCTTGAATATCATTGTCCATCCCACCCCGAACTCCATCCTCTTCTGGGACATGATCGTCTTAAACGTCTACCTGCTCCTGAACATCGTGGTGGGCTGGTGCAACCTGCAGGCCGAACACAAACGGCTGCCCCATCCCAAGTGGGTCAAGCCGGTGGCCTATCTGTCCATCGTCTGGGCCTTCAGCATCCACACCGTGACCGCCTTCTTATATCAGGGCATCCCGGGCAGGCATTACTGGCTGACCGCTATCATGGCAGCCCGTTTTCTGTCCTCGGCCTTTTGCTCCGGGCCGGCCATCCTTCTGATCCTGGCCCTGATCGTCAAGAAGACGGCCAACTATGATCCAGGGGAAAAGGCGGTTCAGACCTTGGCCAAGATCATCACCTACGCCATGTGCGTCAATGTCTTTTTCTTCCTCCTGGAAGTCTTCACCGCCTTTTACAGCAATATCCCGGGCCACAAGCACACCCTGGTCTATCTGTTTAGCGGGCTGCACGGGGCCAATTCCCTGGTGGGCTTCATGTGGCTCATGACCGCCTGTGCCGCGGCCTCTTTGATTATCCTGATTCCGCCAAGGTTCAGGAACAATCCGCATCTGCTGGTCCTGGGCCTGATTTTGCTCATCGCCGCGACCTGGATTGACAAGGGGCTGGGACTGGTGGTAGGGGGATACATCCCGAATCCGTTCGATACCATCACGGAATACGCCCCGACCTTTCCGGAACTCATGATCTCCATGATGGTCTATGCCACCGGAGGCCTGATATTGACAATCCTCTGGAAAGTCGCTATCGGAGTCAAAAAGGAGATCGGGGCTGCCTGACGGCGGGAGAAGATAGTAGTCAGAGGACGGAAGAAGGAGACCAGAGAAACGGGCGATGGGCATTCTGTATTGATTGTGATTTTACGCATGCCCAAAGGCAATAGGGAACAGTATATAACACATCAAATTCCAGTTAGGAGGAGAAAATGACACAAGTAATAATTGATGCTGACAAATGCGAAGGCTGCGGCGAGTGCATCGACAACTGCCCGGCCGATGTCTTTGAAATGCAGGACGACAAAGCGGTGGTCATCAGCGAGGAAGAATGCATGGAATGTGAGTCCTGCGTCGAGGTCTGCGAGTCGGATGCCATCACTCTGGAAATGGATTAGGCCTGAAGGATCGGAGGAACACTTAGATGGCCTGGAACATTCTGGTTAATGAAGATAAATGTATCGGGTGCGGCGAATGTATCGATGTCTGTCCGGTGGATGTTTATGAACTTCAGGATGAAAAGGCCGTTCCCGTGGATATCGATGAATGCCTGGGGTGCGAATCCTGCGTCGAAGTCTGTGAGCAGGAGGCAGTCACCCTGGATGAGATCTGATTCCTCTACAACGATACCTTGACCGAAAAATAAGCCCCTAATAGATCTTATTAGGGGCTCATTTTTTCATCAGATCCGGAAATTTTATCAAATAAATACCAGAAGTTGGCCTAAAATGAAGCTCCTACCCTACATGATTTTTATAAGATTTCATTGAAGGCAGATACAAACCGCAATGTAAGCCAACTTCTGGTATAAAACAGGTTGTAATAATTTATGAAATTAGAGCTTGACGGATTTTTTCAGGAATACGAAAAGATCCTGGCGGATATGGAGAAGGTCTTCAAGCGGATTCAGTCGGATTTTCCAGCTGAGGTCACCTGTCACCAGGGCTGCACCGATTGCTGCTACGCCCTTTTTGATTTGAGTCTGATCGAAGCCATGTTTCTAAAGCGCAAGTACCAGGAATTGCTTCCCGACGCGGTCAGGAACGAGGTCCGGGAGCGGGCGGATAAAGCGGATCGGGAAACTTACAAGATCAAGCGCAGGATCTACAAATCAAGACAGCAGGGAGCCGAAACCGATCAGATCATGGCCGAAGTCGGCCGGGAACGGGTGCGCTGCCCGTTGCTTGCCTCCGACGATTCCTGTCTGCTGTATGAGTGGAGGCCGGTGACCTGCCGCCTGTACGGCCTGCCCCTGTCCATCGGGGGAGACGTCCATACCTGTGCCGGGACAGGTTTCGTACCTGGCGAAAAGTATCCGACCGTGTATATGGACAAGATTCAGGACCGTCTTCTGGAGTTGAGTCAAAAAATGGCCGCTTCGATCCCGAGCAAATATACGAAGCTGGGGGAGGTCCTTGTCCCTTTGTCCATGGCCATACTCACGGAATACGACGCAGAGTATCTTGGGATTGTGAAGCAGAAAGAGTCGGATGAACCTGCCGGCAAAACAGGAACAGAGTGGGTCCTTGGCAAAAACGATTGAAAGGAAAACAACAACTCCCAAGATTTTCGCCTCGATAATACCCCAATTTATGACGACCGGAAGTATATATGGATAAGGACGAACAAAAACTGGCCATCTACGACCGCCTTTCGCCCAGGCGCAAAAAATTTATCGACAGGATCGGCTACAGCAAATGGGATCCCTTTCAGGAGCCCAAGCATCCTATTGAGACCCGTCAAGATGCCACCAAAAGAACCGCCCAGCAACTTTTTCGGGATTTTTTTGACGCCAACCAGATACAAGAGTATAGCAATGCCTATGGCCGGGGAGTATATGAAATGTGCATGGGGGTCTTCAATCGGGATGAACGCTACCGGGGCATATTCGAGTTCTGTCTCTGGTATGAGCGGCAGCTCAGAGAGACCGGGCTGACCGCGGATGATGTCTGGGAAGGCTGAGAATTTACCATGATCCAGCTCGATTGCTAATCTTGTGTAACTATTTAAAATATAAATACTTACGCGAGGAATAAATTGCAATGCAGCCGAAAGGTTGAGTATCCACTACCAGGATTTTCGAATAATAAAAAAACTCAATTTATGACGAGCGTAAGTATAAAGGATGAAACCATGACCGAAGCTAACAACCTGGAGGAATATATCCGGGATTTGAAAAAAAGGCTGTCCGAAAACCCGGAAGACGGAGTAGCCCACTATAATCTGGGCTGTGTCCTGATCGGTGAAGCCAAATACGAACAGGCCGAGGAGGAGCTGAAAAAGGCCATCCAGTTCACTCCGGATCTGGCCGAGGCCTATGTCCAGCTGGGCGGACTGGCCCTGAACCGGGGCGATCTGATGACTTGCCTGAGCTACAACCAGAAGGCCTCGGAATTCAGACCGCGTTTTGCGGTCCCCCATGGCAATATCGGGTTTGTGCAGCTGCAGCTGGGCAACACGGATGAGGCGGTCAAGGCCCTCCGTCGGGCCCTGTCCTTCGACCCCAAGTTCCTGCAGGCCCGTTCGACACTGGGCAGCGCCTATCTGATGCAGGGCGATGTTCAGGGCTGCATCGACGAATGCCGGAAAGTCGTGGAGCAGGAACCCACATTCGGGCCGGCCTACAACAACCTCTGCCTGGCCTATCTGGAGAAGGGCGAATTCGAAGAGGCGATCCAGAATTGCGACCTGGCCCAAAAGTATGGATTCGAGGTGGCCGAAGAGGTCCTGCAGGAACTCGAGCCGCATCGAAGGTAATGTCCAAAATCCGACCCGGGCGGTTTTC
>JAIPDR010000266.1 GCA_021737615.1 Desulfohalobiaceae bacterium
TTTTCCATGCCCTGCACCCGGCGCATGTTGTAAAAGGCCTGGATGCAGTTGTCTTTGAGCTCATGGTTGATCTTTGGAAAATGCACCTCGATGATCCTGCGCATCATGTCCGGTTCAGGAAAGGCGATGTGGTGGAAGTTGCAGCGCCCCAGAAAGGGCTCGGAGAGATCCTTCTTGGCGTTGGAGGTGATGATGATCACCGGCCTGTGCTTGGCTTTAATCGTCTTGTCGATCTCGATGATATCGAACTCCATCTGGTCCAGGACATCGAGCATGTCGTCCTGAAAGTCACTGTCCGCCTTGTCGATTTCATCGATGAGCAGAACGACCCGCTCATCGGCCCGAAAGGCCTGGCCGATCTTGCCCATTTTGATGTAGTCCTCGATGTTGCTCACATCCCTGGACGAGTCGGCAAAACGGCTGTCGTTGAGCCTGGTCAGGGTGTCGTACTGATAGAGAGTGTCCTGGAGCTTCATAGTGGACTTCACATTAAGCACCAACAGACGCATCTTCAGGGATTCGGCAATGGCGTGGGCCAGCATGGTCTTCCCGGTGCCGGGCTCGCCTTTTAAGAGCAGGGGCATCTCCAGGGCCATGGAGATATTCACGATCTGGGCCAGTTCTTCGTCCAGGACGTATTTGGTTTTTTGTTGAAAAGAGGTTTGCAGGTTGTCTTCGGTGTACATGATTCCTCCGAAAAAGGCATCCAATTGTGTTGAAGTCGTGATTTGCCGGCCCGGAAGCATCCCTGTTTCCCGGATAATGGGAGATGAGGCTTCTAGGGATGATCCAACCGGATAGCCGTGACGATCAAACGCTTTGCGAAACAAAAAAAAGGTTACCAGAATATGCAGGCAAAGGAAAGGGATGCAGACAAGCGAAATCAAGGCGCCTAACGCACCTGTTTCAGGGAGTGAATTCCCCTTCTGGATAGAAGCGGGATGAGTTTCAGGAAGATTTCCGCCGTGGCCAGGGCGTCTCCCAGGGAGGAGTGTCGATTGTTGATCCTGACCCCGAGCCTGCTCGCCAGGGCCTCAAGACTGTGGTCCTTCTGGCTGGGATGGACCAGAACCGAGAGTTTGAAGGTATCCAGGACCTGATTGGACAAACTGATGCCACTGCTCTTCTCTCTCTTCTTCAAAAAGGCGAGATCGAAATCCGCGGAATGGGCTACCAGCACCGTTCCCTCGCAAAACCTGGCAAACAGGGGCAGGACTTCGTCGATTCCCGGTTTGTGTCTGAGCATCTCCTCGGTAATCCCATGGATTCTGACCGATTCAGAAGGGATCGATCGTTTGGGATTGACCAGCTGATCGAAGGACTCCTCACTGATGATCCTGTTGTTGACCACCCTGACCGCGCTGATGGAGACGATTTCATCATCGTTTGCCGGGTCCAGTCCGGTGGTCTCCAGGTCAAAGACCGTGTAGGCGGCCTCTTCAAACGAGGTGTCGCCCTCTTCAGAGTTCCTGGTGGATCTGGCGAAGATCCCGAAATCATACTGCGGGACCCGGACTTCTTCGGAAACAGTCCTGTTATATCGTTTCACGGCATCAACCGAAGGCAGTTTGAGGCGCAGATAGGAATTGCCCCCGTATCCTTGGGCCGAGACGATTTCCGCCTCATGCCGGGCCAGAACATCCTGAACGTTCAAGACCCCTTCCTGCTCCCCATTGAGAAAAGTTTGTTGCTTCCAGACATCCAGAATATGTTCCCCCACCGGATCTCCTCTCCACAATAAATCTATGTTGAGGGTTTCCTCTTCGACAGAGGCCACACAAGTCAGATCACGGACCGCATGCTCATATTCCAGCAGATGCATCAATAGGAGCAGGCCGCGTATGAAGGTGTAGAGTTCCACTCTAAGCAGCATCTTCTGCATACTGCCGGTGATGTGTATGGTGATGCTGGTCTGCTTTCCGGCCTCCTGCTTGAGGATCTGAAAGACCTTTTCTATGTCTATGGACTGCATGGGCCACTGAGATTTGAAGGCGACCGGGAGCTCGGACAGGGCCTCTTCCAGATCACCGTTTAGAATCTGCACATTCTCGCAGATCAGGTTCTTGTTTTTCTTCATCTCCTGCTCAGAAATATCCCGGTTCGTGATCAACTCATCGATGGAACTGCAGATCCCGGCCACGTTTTCCTGGGTCCGATTCAGAAACCGGTGCAGCAGATCCTGGGTTTTCTGTTCAATTTTCATCTGCTGGCTGAGATCGGAAATGAGCAGGACATAGCCGCTGATTAAATCGTCTTCGTCCCTGATGGTGACCATGCTGATCTTGAAAAGTTGTTCGGCCGCGCCCTTGGCCATGAAATTGTAGACCGCGGGCCTGTCCTTTTCTTGAAGGCGCTTTTCCAGGTCATGCAAGGAATGATCCAGGAGGTAACCGTCCAGGAGGCTGTAAATGGAGCGTCCCAAACCGAGATAGCCGCTGGGGGCGGTGGAGGTTGAATCCATCTTGGAACTGGGAAAGAATTCCCGGGCCTTTTGATTGTAGAGCAGGATGTCTCCGGAAAGGTTGCAGACCACGACCCCTTCCGGGAGCTCGCCGATGACCGCCCCCAGGATTTGCTTTTCTTTTTCCAGCTCGGCGGTCACCTGCTGAAGCTGTTCTCCCACGGAGCTCTGCATGTCCTGCAGCCGCTCCGCTGCCTCGTTGATACTTTTGCCCAGACGAAGAATCTCCCGGCAGCCCTGGGCTCTCACCCGGTGGCCCGGATTGACCGTGGAGATAAGGGCCGTCTCTTCGGTCAGATGGTACAAGGGCTGGATGTAGTTCAAGAAGACATCTCCGGCAATAATCAGGGAAATAAGAATAACCAGGAATATCGAGAAAAAAAGGATGAGGATATGCTCCCCGACAGCCTGCACCACAATCTGCCGGGCTGCAAACGGCATTTGCAGATACAGGAAAAGGCCTGCCCCCAGAATCAAAAACAGAAACAAGACAAGGCAGCCCACGCTGAAAATCCAGAATTTTTTCTTCAAATCCATTCGGCACCGCCTGAATTCAAAAGGGACAAGTCGATAAAAAAAGGGAGACCTGCCTCCAGGTCTCCCTTTTTATTATGTGTTTTCTAGGTTATCCCCACCATCCCCAGCCGAAGGTGCAGGTAAAGAGGATGGAGAAAAGAACTACCACGATAAGCCAGATATCTTCTCGGGCCATAATCGTACTCCTTTGTATTTCACAGGTTCAAAAGCCATTATATCTCCTGGACCACGATGTTCTGCTCTTCATCGGCCCGTCTGATCTGCTCTTCAGAGGTGGTCGACATCTCCGCCTTGAAACACAGGGCCCACATCATGATGATCCCGATGATCCACCAGACGATCTGCCAGGACCAGATGGGCAGGAACCCGCCGAATTCAAACAGGTTGTTCCCGATCAGGCACAGCGGACCGATGGCGAACAGAAACCAGATCGGAGTCAGCCACTTCATGGCGTTTCTCCATTTCTGGCCTTTTTCACTGGGCCCGTCCACGCTTTGAATCCATTCTCTGACCTCGGCCTGCCGTCTTTTCGTCTCTTCATTGTCTTTGATGCCGAGTCCACGGCAGGCGTAGGCAACGATAAGTCCCACGAACAGACCCCAGAAGGCTGTGTGCATGGACAACGGATACTGATAGAAGAAGTAGGTGATGAAACAGGCAATGATGGCCCCCACCAGACCCAGGGCGGCGCCAATGCTCGGGTAGCGGAATCCGTAGTGCACGCCCAGGAGCATCAGGTACATGATGAATCCAAAGGCGGTGGCGAACCCGCCGATCATGACGATGGCCCCGGGCGAGGTCAGGCTGACGATCACCGCCAGCAGGGTGATCAGTGTCACAAAGACGCGGTTGGCCCAGATCTGTTCGGCGTGGCCGGCTTTTTGTTTCTTGATGTATCGCCAATAGATGTCTCTGAGGACGATGGTTCCGCCGGTTCCGATATAAGGCGCCGACGTGGAGTGGATGGCCGCGATGATGCCCAGGAAGACGATGGCCATGACCGGACCGGGGAGCACGTAGTTCATGAGCATCGGGACCACATCGCCGTCCGTTTGCGGGGCGATCTCACCCATACCCTGGAGGATCCTGGCCCCCATCCCCTGAAATGCGGTGAAGAAGAACAGGGCAATCCCGACGACAAAGGTGGACATGAATACCTGCTGCCAGGCCAGGGGTTTCGGGGATTTGATCCCGAAGTTCCAGAGGGTGAAGGCCGGGGAGGACTGGATGCCCATCAGGGCGAACATGTAGGTCAGGATCATGACCGCGGTCCAGCCGCCCGAACCCAGCCCGAAGTGAATCAGCTTGGGCACCTCGATGTATTTTTCTTCAAGACCGCGTATCTGGGTGGTGAATTCCGTCCAACCGCCCAGGGCATCGGTGGTAATGGTGAAATACCCCAGAAGGACGATACTCAAGACCAGGAGGATGAATTGGATCACTCCGACCCAGGTGCTGGCTTTGAGCCCTCCCGTGACCACGTAAAACCAGACGATGAAGGCCATGAATAACAGCCCTGCGGTGTAGGGCACTCCGGCCACGATCTCGAAGAGTTTGGCCGCCGCGATCAACTGCAGCCCGGAGTAGAACATGGAATAGAGGACTGCGGCCAGAACGGTCAGCCAGCGCACGGCTTCGTTGTTGTAGTAGTAGGCAAACATGTCGCCGGGGGTCATGAATCCGTAGCGTTTGCCCATCAGCCAGTTCCTCTTGGCGAAAAAGGCCCCGGTGATGGGAATGGTCAGGACATAGAAGGAGGCAAAGGCGTAGGCCATGCCGTCGCGCCAGATCAGTCCCGGATGGCCCACGGTGGTCCACCCGGAAAACGAGGCCGCGGTAGCGGCCATGAGAAAGGCAATGAAGGGGATGGAGCGCCCGCCGATCGAATAGCCGGCTGAGGTCTTCTCGGTGAAGTAGCCTCTAAGGCCCCACCAGAAACAATAAACAATGTATATTCCCAAAAATATATAAACCCAGGTTCTAGGCTCCATAGTTTTTCCTCCTGTATCCGCTTACAGTTATTCCGTGATCTCTCTGGAACACGTTATCCGGTGTGATGCCTGGCCGTGCCGGAGAATTTCCCCGGCAGAGGCGCCCTGAGATCCGAAAAGCATCACAGGCCATGAATATGGTCGTCTCTTGCGGTCTGACAGGCCCTTCATGTTCAGTCCTGGACCTGCTTCCTGATCTGTTCCACAATCTGGGGATTGGCCAGGGTGGTCACGTCCCCGACGTCGTTGTAATTGGAGATGGAGGCCAGAATGCGGCGCATGATCTTGCCGGATCTGGTCTTGGGCATG
>JAIPDR010000267.1 GCA_021737615.1 Desulfohalobiaceae bacterium
GCCTTCTGGGCCGCGCATTATGGTGCGGAAAAACTGGGCTGCGAAGTGGTTCCCGGCGGAGTGCTCAACACCGAGGCCAGGCTCTTGAAGATGCAGGAGCTCCGGGCCACGGCCATGATGGCCACCCCGACCTATGTCCTGAACATGGCCGAGACAGCCAGAAAGAAACTGGGACTGGATCCGGCCCAAGATCTCTCTATTCAGCGGATCACCTGCGCCGGAGAACCCGGGGCCAATATTCCCTCCACAAAACAAAGGATGGAAGAGGCCTGGAGCGCGAAGGTCTTTGATCATATCGGCGCCACGGAAATCGGGGCCTGGAGCTTCGAATGCCTTGAACAGCCGGGCGGGCTCCATGTGAATGAAGGCCTGTTCCTGGTGCAGATCGAAGACGTGGAAACCGGTGAGCTCATCGAAGAACCAGGGGTTCCCGGGAAGATGATCGTCACCGCCCTGGATCGTTTGGCCCAGCCCTGCATTCGCTTCGACTCCAAAGACATCATCCAGTGGCACGAGCGGGAGTGTTCCTGCGGCCGTAGTTTCCGGATGATCAAAGGAGGCGTCATTGGACGGGCCGACGACATCACAAAGGTCAAAGGGGTCCTGCTGGCGCCCACGGCCATTGAAGACGTGGTCCGGAGCATACCGGAACTGGGCGATGAATACGAAGTCCTGATCACGAAAAAAGGGGATGTGGACCACATCGCCATTACGGTGGAACTCCGTCCTGAGGCCGAACAAGCACAGGCCGAGGTCGAGCCCAGGCTGGCTTCCCAGCTCAGGCTGAAGACCAACCTGGGCTACGCCATCTCTTTTGTTCCTTTCAGGACTCTGCACCGTTATGAACTCAAGGCCAGACGATTCATCGACAAGAGAAAACAGTAATGAGGCGAAGATGATGGAACAAAAGGATATCCAGGCCGTTCAGGATAAGGTTGAGGAGTTGGAGCAAAAGGCTCAAGAATTGCTTGAACTTTCTCAGGGCGTGCAGGCCCTCGAACGTAATACGCAGCGTATCTTAGCCAGCATCTCCATGCTCAGGATAAATCTGGGGACTGTTGATCAGTATTGAACAATCGTCGAAAAGGGGCAGCCATGTTTTCAGCCACTATGAATTTTATCATCGATGTTTTGAAAAAACTCGCCGGGATCCTGCTTGTGGGGATGATGCTGCTGACCTGCGCCGATGTTGTCGGCAATCTGTTCGGGTATCCGGTGCTTGGTTCGGAAGAGATCGTGTCCCTGTGTGCCGCGGTCCTGCTGGCCTTTGCCCTGCCAATGGTCCACCGGGATAAGGGCCATATCGGGGTGGATCTCTTATACCTGCGGTTTCCCCCGCTGTTGAAACGGATCAACAATATATTCCTCAGTCTTATCAGCGGGGTGTTTTTTTTCCTGACCGCCAGAGAATGCTATGAGTACGGCAATGAACTCAAAGCCACCGGCGAGGTCTCCTCAACCCTGCAACTGCCCATCTACTATGTCCTGTATGCCATTTCCGTTGCCTGTTTTATCTTGTTTCTGGTTTTGCTTTTTGAATTTATAAGTCTGGTCAAGGGGGAGAGAAATGAGTGAATTTGCCTTGGTGGGGCTGATCGGGATCGTCGTTCTGGTGGCCATTTTCTTTACCGGGCTCTACGTTGCTTACGCCATGGCCATCGTGGGCTTCGTGGGCTATGCCTACCTGATCAACATTCCGGCAGCCCTGACCCTGCTCTCCAGAGATATGTACAGCGTCTTTTCGTCTTACAGCCTGGCCCTGGTCCCCCTGTTTATTTTCATGGGCTTCATCGCCTTTTACTCCGGGGTCAGCTCCAAGCTCTACGATATGGCCGATAAGTTCATCGGCCGGGTCCGCGGGGGTCTGGCCATGGCCACGGTGGTGGCCTGCACCGCTTTTGGGGCCATTTGCGGCTCGACTACGGCCACGGCGGCGACTATGGGCACCATCGGGCTGCCGGAGATGAAGCGCTTCGGGTACGGCGACAAACTGGCCACCGGGGCGGTGGCCGCGGGCGGAGGCATCGGGATCTTGATGCCCCCCAGTGTCATTTTGATCATCTATGGTATCCTGACCCAGATTTCCATCGGGAAGCTCTTCATAGCCGGTATCGTCCCGGCCCTGTTGATAGCAGGACTTTTTGTCCTGGCCATCATCATCTACTGCTGGTTCAATCCGGATCAGGGACCGAAAGGGAAAACCTACCCCCTGAGAGAGATGCTCTTCGCCCTGGCCGAGATTTGGGAGACCCTGCTGGTCTTTCTCCTGGTCATGGGGGGCATGTTTTTCGGTCTGTTCACTCCGACCAAGGCCGGGGCAGTCGGTTCGTTTTCACTGCTGGTCATCGCCCTGGTGCAGCGAAAATTGACCTGGAAAAATTTTTTAAACGCCATCAACGACACCTTGAAGACCTCCTGCATGGTGATCATGCTCGTGGTCGGGGCCACGATCTTCGGGCATTTTCTGGCCTTGTCCCAGATTCCCATGAATGCCGCCAACATGGTGGCGGATCTCAACTGGCCGGGCTGGGCCGTTGTGGCCGTGATCTGCTTTATCTACCTCGTGGGCGGCTGCTTTATCGACGCTTTGGCCCTGATCACCCTGACCATCCCTATTTTTTATCCGATCATTTCCAATCTGGGCTATGATTTGATCTGGTTCGGAATCATCATAGTGCTCATTACCCAGATGGGGATCATCACCCCGCCGGTTGGGGTCAATGTCTATATCGTCAAGGGAATCGCCCAGGATGTGCCCCTGGAAAAAATCTTTATCGGCGTCATCCCCTTTCTTTTGGCCTTGATCCTGGGAACGGGCATCATGATCGCCTTTCCGGATCTGGCCACCTTTCTCCCGGAGCTGATCGACTGAGGATTTTTCCGGACAGGTGTTTTCCATAGAAAATAGTCCTTAAAATGAATAGACTGAACGAGAAGTGAGAACTGATTATGGCTGACGATCTGAAAGAAACCTCCGGCTTCGAGCCGGAGGAAAGGGCGATAACCGACAAGGTCAAATTCGAGGTCTACGGCGAAGAGATGATAGAAAAAATTGTGAAATCAAGCGGAAACAGCGGCAGAATCTATCTTCCTCCGGATTGGATCGGGCACACGGTCAAGATTGTGAAGGTCGATTGATATCTGGAGGTTTCTAAAATGGAGAACAGGATGTTGGACCAAGATATCGTCATCAGAAATATAGACATGGAAGATGCCCCGGAATTGCAGCGGATATACAGTGCCATCACCAAGACCGATTCTTCGATTGAATTCGAAAAGATTCTTTCCGAACGGCTGCAGGATAAAAAAGACAGTGCCAGCTTTGTGGCCGAGTTCAATGGAAAGGTGGTCGGCTACATGATCAGCTATGTGGTCTACGGGGGCTTCGGTCTGGAAAAAAGCGCCTGGATAGCGACTCTTGGCGTGGATCCCAGAAATATGGGCCAGGGGATAGGCCAGAAATTGGCTGCCGAGACCTTTAAATTTTATAAAGAAATCGGCATAAAACATATTTTTTCTTCGGTCATCTGGGATTCGGTTGACCTCATCTCCTTTTTCCGCTCCCTGGGGTTTGAGCGAAGCAACTTCATCAATATAAAAAAAGAGCTCTCGTAACCAGGTCCATTCCTCGCTCCTGGCGGAAAGGTGAGGGCTTTCCGGACCCGCCCCGTTTTCAGCGGATACTTCCCCTTTAGAGAGAGAAAAATGCGGATTTTTTTACTCGACAAACAGCTATATTGTCGCTAAAATATCGCTGTGCGGGTAAACTATTTCAGGAAACGGTTTAAAAGGACATGACAGAAGAAAGGATCAGGGCACAAAATAGGAATGAGGCCCCGCTTCAGACCAAAAAAGTGAAGTTTGAAGTCTACGGCCAAGAGATGATGGAAAAAAACGTCAGATCCTGCGGGAACAGCGGCCGGATCTACCTTCCACCGGACTGGATCGGTCATAAGGTCAAGATCATCAAGGTGGAATAGGCGCTTTTTTTCATCTTTGTTCAGTCTTCAATATAAAAAAATATGAGGGGTGACTATGAGGAAAGTGGGAATTATCGGTGTGGGACAGTCCGCTTTTGTCCGGGGATATCCGGGCTCCATCAAGGAGCTGGCTTTTGAAGGCTTTAAGGAGGCCCTGGCCGATGCAGCGCTCAAGCCGCAGGATATTCAGGCTTCGGTCGTCTGCTCTGCGCCGGAATACGACAAACAGAGGTCCCCGGCCGGGGTTCTGGCCGAATATCTCGGTCTCAATCCGCAACCTACGTTTTACGTGGAAACGCTGTGTTCTTCGAGCAGTACCGGTCTGCGTACCGCTTACTCCCTGATCAAATCCGGACTCCACGATCTGGTGGCCGTCATCGGATTTCAAAAAATGTCCGAGATCAGTTCGGCCGAATCCCAGGAGCGGATGGGCCGGGGCACCGATATCCAGTGGGAGAGTCCGTTCGGGACGATGATGCCGGCCTATTACGCCCTGCATGCCAGAGCTCACATGCAGAAGTACGGCACCACTCTGGACGATCTGGCCCGGATCAGGGTCAAGGCGGCAACCTACGGCCCGTTGAATCCTCTGGCCGTTTACCAAAAGTCCATAACCATGGACCAGTTCACCGAACCGGAAAGCAGGATGGCCGGACCGGTTTCCTCCCCTCTTCGGGTAGGTGACTGCTGCGCCAATGCCGACGGAAGCTCCTGCCTCATATTAGCCAATGAGGAAACAGCCAAAAAACTCTCCCCGAAGCCCATCTGGGTCCTGGGGACCGGGGCGGCCACGGCCAGTGTGAATTTGACCGGGCGAGAGAATTTTTCCGGGTTGAAGGCGGCCAGGGAAGCGGCCCAGCAGGCCTACCAGATGGCCGGGGTCGGGCCGAAAGACATCGACGTGGCTGAAGTCCACGACTGTTTCACCATAGCCGAAATGATGGCCTATGAGGATCTTGGATTTGCCGAGCCCGGCCAGGGCCGTGAACTGATCAACCATAAGCAGACCTATCAAGAGGGAAGCATCCCGGTCAATGTTGACGGCGGTCTTTTGTCCAAAGGCCACCCCATTGGAGCGACAGGCGGTTCCCAGCTGAGAACCGTCGTCCTGCAGCTTCGGGGCGAAGCCGGGGATATTCAGGTCAAGGACCCGGAAGTCGGCCTGGTGCACAACATCGGCGGTGTCGGGCTTTACGGAAATGTAACCATCCTGGGGAGGTGATATATGGGCAAAAAAGAAATAGACGATCGTTTCAAGAAGTTTGGAACAGTCAGCTTTACCTCGATGAG
>JAIPDR010000268.1 GCA_021737615.1 Desulfohalobiaceae bacterium
CTGTGCAGCCAGCCCATGAGTGCTTCAAAGTAGGCATCCACAGAGGCGGGGTAGCCGAAGAGCCCTGTTCGGGCGGTGTTTTCCAGAGCGGCGCTGACGGATGGAGGCGAGGGAAAATCAAGATCGGCCACCCACATGGGCAGCAGATCAGGATCGTGGTATCCGTATCTCTTTCCATAGCCGTCCCATTTGAGCGATCCGGTTCCTCTGCGCTCCAGTACCCGGTCAAAGGGGTCCTGCGGGGTTGTTTTTGCGTGGTCCATGAGGTGGTGGCCTCCTTTTGATTTTCGTAAACAGGTCAAAGGCGATTGACAGGCGAAACGATTTGCATGAAAATTTGATGTATATGAAACCTCCCTATCAGGCAACCCTGGAAGCGATTTTCAAACAGCCCGCAAGCGATCGCATCAAGTGGTTCGATTGCCATGTCCTGTTTTTAGAACTGGGAGCCATGGTCAGCGAAGAGGATAGTAATCGAATAGGGGTCAGGCTGTTTGGCGAATGCTGGGTTTTTCACCACCCGCAGGCCTCCCCGTACATGGACATACGGTCTGTGCAAAACATTCGGAAATGGCTGGAAGCAAACGGGGTTAAGCCTTGAGCACGATTCTGGAAATTGGCGGCTATCAGGCCCTGATCAGCGACGAACCGGACAACGGGTTCTTTCGGGGAGAGTTCCTGGGATTGAAGGGCGGGGCCGAGTTTTACGCCCCTGACTTGGAAAAGATCCGGCAGGAAGGGGAAGCCTCCCTGAGGGTTTTTCTGAAGATGTGCTCCGAGGACGAGGTGGATCCGAACCTGGAGTTCAGCGGCAAGATAGAGCTGAGCGTTTCGCCTGACCTGCATGAGCGGCTGGCTTTTCTGGCTGAAGTCTCAGGTAAGAGCCTCCAGGAGTGGATCAGAGAGGTCCTCCAGCAAAGGGCCGACATGGAGCGGGAGTCCTTCAAGCAGCTTTTGAAGTCAATTCGTACATAGGGCATGAATCCATACAGAATTCAAGAGCTATTTGTTGGTCTTTCGGAAGCGTAAAGGGACCAGTTAGTGGAACCGGATGTACTCTTTTTGGCCAAGTACATGGCGGCATCGGCCTGTGCCGTCATCTCCTGCAGAGTCTCGGCGTTGTCAGGGTAGAGGCTCACCCCGATGCTTACATCGATCTTGATAGTCTTCCCGTCTATAGACAAGGGCGTAGTCAAGGCTTCATTGATCTTGGAGACCACAGTCTCGACATCGTCAGGGGAGATATCGCCGGCCAGCAGGACCAGAAACTCATCACCCCCGGCCCTTATGACCATATCCTTCTTTCGCAGGGTCCTTTTCAGGACCCTGGCCACCTCTCTGAGAACCTCGTCTCCGGCGTTATGCCCGTATTTATCATTGACAGCCTTGAAGTCGTCAACATCGATAAACAAAAGGGCCAGTTTCCGTGATCCCTGTCTCTCGTTTTGCTTGCCTGTTATCCTCTTGAAATGTTCATAAAAGGCTTTACGGTTGGGCAGTTCGGTAAGAGAATCAAGAGAAGCCATCTGTTCGGTCCGTCTGAACAAGTAGGCGAAGGTAAGTTGAAATAACACGAAGATAGCCGCCAGCAGGGACAGTTTGCCGATAAATATGTTCCTTTCCGCGGTCAGCTTCGCCTGCAAGATGCTGTCGTCATAGGCTATCCTGACTACATACGAGTTCCACCAGTTTAACTCATTCTCCTTTGTGTAGGATAAGTAAGGGATGTATTTATGCGATTGCCTGATCTCTGACTCTTGAGTGGTTTTGGCGGCATCGGCAAGTACGGTCTCCTGAATGATCTGCTTGACCTTGCCGGGAATATTCTTATCCAGATAGGGACCTTTGCCGAAAGTGACCAGGCCTACCTGGCTTCCGTCCTTGTTCGTCTTATAGAAGGATATCTCTTTGACCGGTTCGTGTTCTCGGGCCAGAGTATCGGCGTGGGAAAAGACGTTTATGCCTTCTATGGTCGGATTCGTCTCCTGGATATCGACGCTTAGCTCAAGGAGATATTTGTGGTCCGGGGTTGGCATGTAGCTGTATTTTTTTAATTTATGAGTGTTTGTTGAGATGTCCATGCGGTCGGCGCTGAATGTGGCGCCGGCCATCCTCTCTCTGAGCAATTCGGCGAAATTGGGGAATTGTGAAAAATCAAGACCCAAGTCCTCTTTGAGGGTCGTCCGGACGACTGCAAGGCGTCCATCAATGATATAAATCTCGTAGTCTTCGAAACCATCTTGGAGTTCTTTAAGATCCCAGTTCATAACATTCGAATTTTCACTGTATTTTCGAACCAGTATTTCGGAAAACTCACGCATGTCTTGATTCAGATATTTTTCCAATATCTTATAACTGTTGTCCACATACTTGAGGGCGTCTACAATATTCTGCTCGACCATCATTTGCTGATTACTGTTTGCGGTCCGGATCAAATGGATCGAGTTTCGATAGTTTTGAAAATACAGGCTGGTCAGTGCGAAAAAAAATAACCATATAATCAAATTCTTATATTTAAATATGGAATTGTTAAGCATGTCTTTTCTCATGACCTGCAATGTCCAACTGTTCGGTGGAAGTAATATTTTCCCTGGCGAGCCATTTATTGGCTTGTTTCGGGCTTCCCTGTCAACAAGTTCTTTGGCTATGGCCTTGAATGGTATCGTCAGGTATTTATCGGGTAGATTCCTTAAAGGATGTGGACGGCCGAAAGATCTCTTTATAAGCTTGTTGGTATTCTATTTTAAAAACGAACCATACAGACGGGAATAGCGGGCTTTGCCTGAAGATCCTGAGACAGGTGGATATGCCATGGGGAAAGGTCTGGTCAGAATCATACTCTATGCCCTGATCGTGATCCTCCCGGTCTGGCTGGCGACCTGGCTTGGGGAGGAGGCCGAGGGGATAGTGACCGATGTGGGCCGCAATTTCGCCCTTATCGGGTTCATGATCCTGAGCCTGCAGTTCCTGCTGGCTGCAAGGCTCAAGTGGATCGAACGGGCCTTCGGGTTCGACATCCTCATCCGCTTCCACAAGTCAATGGCCCTGACCGCGTCCGGCCTGCTGCTCCTTCATCCGCTTTTGATCGCGTACGGCGGTCCCGGCTGGAAGCTTCTCATCGGCCTGGACCTGCCCTGGCCCATCTGGGCGGGTAAGGTGGTCCTTTTGCTGGTCATTGCCAATGTCCTGTTCGGCTTTTATCAGAGCAGGACCAACCTCGGTTTCGAAAAATGGCGCCTTGTTCATGATCTTCTGGCCCCGATCATTCTGATCCTCATCTTCCTGCATTCCTGGAACATCGGAGACGATCTTGAGCTTTCGGCCATGCAGGGTATCTGGGGCGGCATGTTCTTCCTGGCCGCCGGCATGTTCCTCCATCACCGCTTTCTCAGGCCGAGCCGGCTGCGGCGGCAGTCGTACAGAGTCGAGGATTGCGTCCAGGAGACCGAAGATGCCTGGACCGTGAAGCTGGTCCCGCCCGAAGGCCGGACCATAGGAGAATACTACCCGGGACAGTTCCATTTCCTGACCTTTTTCCGGGATCCTTCTCTTCCGGTGGAGGAGCATCACTGGACCATCTCTTCCAGTCCGGCCCAGAAAAACTATCTCAGCTCGACCATCAAGGCCTCCGGGGATTTCACTGCGAGCATCGGCCAAACCAGGCCCGGCGACACCGCTGCGGTCCACGGACCCTTCGGACGTTTCTCCTATCTGTTTCATCCAGGGGAACGCGACCTCGTCTTTCTGGCCGGCGGCATAGGCATCACCCCCCTCATGGCCATGCTCCGCCATATGCGTGATACCAGGGATACCCGATCCGTTGTGCTCTTATACGCCAATCGGAGGGAAGATCAGATCGTCTTCCGTGAAGAACTCAAGGAGATCAAGGCCGGTGACTGGCCTGTTCTGACCCTGGTCTATGTCCTGAGCCGTCCGGGTGAGTTCTGGAGCGGTGAGATAGGGCATGTGGGCCGAAAGAGGATCGAGAAGTACTGCGGGCGGGACTTGACCGGAAAAACTTTCTATGTATGCGGGCCGCAGAAAATGGCCCGCTCGCTCATCAAGACCCTTTACAACATGGGGGTTCCGGACAAGCGAATCCGCCGGGAAATTTTTTCATTTCTGGATTAAGGAAAACCATGCGAGAGACCACCCTGCATCGAACGACCCTTGTCCTGGCCGCGCTTTTCGTCGTGGTCGCCGCTGTCTTCGGAGTCCTGCGCAATTCCATAAATCCACCCCGATCGGAACAGGGGAGGCAGGCGCTTCTGGGAGCCGAGCTGTTCAGGGAAAAAGGGTGCTCCGACTGCCATGCCGCCGAATCCACCCGAACCAAGGTCGGTCCCGGCCTGAAGGGGCTGTTCGACAGAGAGAAGCTCCCGGTCAGTGGCAGCCCGGTGAGCGAAGAAAACATCAGGAAGCAGCTTGAAGACCCCTATGAGAATATGCCGTCCTTTGCCGATAGCCTGACCGAACAGGAACGGGATCGGATTATCGCCTACCTCAAGACCCTGTAGCAGTGGAAGACCTGGCTGGACAAGGCCAGGCCAGGGAGGCGGTCAGGTAATGTTCTAAAGAGGGGAGGTTGTCGGAGCCGCCGGCCTGATGATCGCCCGGGCCGGGGCCCCGTCGGCTCCGACAATAGACAGGGGAAGACAGATGAGATCGTAGTCTCCGGGTTGAACAGAGGAGAGATCGAGACCCTCGATTATCCAGACCCTGGCCCGGAGCAGGGCCAGGTGTGTGTCTGCGCCGTCATGGTCGTATCCCCCGACCGAGAGGTAGTCGATGCCCACGCAGCGGAGCCGGAGCTGGGCCAGATACTCGGCCGCCTCTTTGCTGATGGACACGTAATCCTGGACGAACTCCTTTTTCTTCCAGACCCGGCCGGAATTCCTGGTCTTGAACAGGATCCTCTCTCCGTATTGGATGCTGTGCTGTTCCAGCTCCTCAGGCCTGACAGCGGCCGGATCTTCGATGGCCACCACCCGGGCCGGGCCGATGGTCGTCTCCAGGGGCATGGCCTCAATTCCCGCGGCATTGGGGAAGAAATAAGCCGGAGCATCCATATGGGTTCCGGAGTGCGCCCCCAGACAGAGGCGGCTGACCGTGGCCGGGTCGCCGTTTTGGATATCGCTTTGCCTGGAGATGCAAAATTCCGGGTCGCCCGGCCAGTGCACCATTCCGGTGTGCAGGGGCACCGAGATGTCGATCCAGTCCAGTTCAGTCAAGGTCCGCTCCTCAGCCAAAGAGTTTCTTCAGCCCGT
>JAIPDR010000269.1 GCA_021737615.1 Desulfohalobiaceae bacterium
TCAGGGCCAGAAACTGGAGTTTGAGGCGCCACCAGACTAAAAAGTACAACAGGATGAATATCCAGGCCAGCAGGCTGATGTAGAACTGGGCCTGGGTCGTGGTAAACAGCGGATTGAGGGCGATCTTCATCCCCAGGCCCACGGAATGGGCCAGAAAACCGCCGGCAGTGGCGAAGACTGAGGCCTGCTTCAGCTTGGGGCTGCTCCCGGGGATAGCGCTTAAATAGAGCAGGGCGGCCAAGAAATAGAGCAGGGCGACACTGAGATCAAGAAAGTTATAAAAGGTCATGGAGCACATCTCCGAGCTGGGCATGAACTGCCTGGGGAAGCCTTTGTCGCAAAGAGGACAGGAGGTCTTGACGATCCCTGGTCTGAATCCTTTGCAGGATCTCGTCTTCAGTCAGTGAGTGAAAGATTTTCTTGTTTTCCGCCTGGCTCAGGCCAAGGGTCAGGACAAGGGGGCGGATTTTCCTGAGCAGGGCCAGCCAGGTCTCGTATTCGGGTCCATAACACTTTGAAAGCCTGTTTTTGATTTTTCCGGCCAGGGCGGGACTGGAACCGCCGGTGGAGACCGCGATGTTCAGATCTCCCCGGTTAAGCAGGGCCGGGACGATAAAGCTGCAATACTCCGGTTGATCGACGATATTGCACAGGATGCTGTTTTCCCGGCAGAGGCGGCTGATCAGGATATTGGTCTCCGGCTGGCCCGTGCTGGCAATGACCAGGAACCTGCCCTGGATGTCTCCGGGTTGAAAAAAACGGTGTTCGAACCTGAGGCCCGACCGATCCTTGAGGTCCCGGACCATATCTTTCGGAGGCCGGGGATCCACCACCAGGACCTCTTCAGGACCGCAGTCCAGGAGTCTGGTTATCTTGCGCCGACCCACCTCACCGGCTCCGGCCACCAGACATCTTTTCCCAGTCAGATCAAGAAAGGCAGGAAAGTAGCGCATGCAATCTGTTTATCAGAATTGGGGGCAAATGCCAAATATACTTCTGGCCGGCAAAATCCGAGACTGCAGGCAAAGATCCGGCTAGTCCCGCTTGAATTTGCTGTAGTCGGGTTTCCGGTAGCGGGTGGTCCCGCTGCCGTCTATGGACAACAGGGAATCGACCTTCAGGGGCAGACCAAAGAGCTTGATGAAACCGTGAGCGTCCTGCTGGTCGTAAACGTCTTCTTCCCCGAAGGAGGCATAGTCTTCGCGGTAGAGGCTGTAAGGGCTCTTGCGGCCGGCGATGATGATGTTGCCCTTGTACAGCTTGAGACGGACCGTGCCGCTTACATGTTCCTGGGTGGTCTGGACAAAGGCCTCCAGGGCTTCTCTTAGCTTGGAGAACCACATGCCGTTGTAGACCAGCTCGGCGTACTTCACGGCGATAAAGTCCTTGTAATGCATGGTGTGTTTGTCCAGGCAGAGGCTTTCCAGGCTCTGGTGGGCCCTTCTGATGATGGTCCCGGCCGGTGTTTCGTATATGCCGCGGCTCTTCATGCCGACCAGCCGGTTTTCGACCATGTCCACCCGGCCGATGCCGTGCTTACCGGCCAGTTCATTCAAGCTGGAGAAGAGATCGACCCTGGACATCGATTCCTGGTTCAGACTGGCGGGATAGCCCTGTTCAAAGCCGATTTCCAGATATTCCGGCTGATCCGGGGCCTGCACAGGACTGCGGGTCAACTGGTACATTTCCTCCTCAGGTTCATTCCAGGGGTCTTCCAGGAGGCCTCCTTCATGGGAGAGGTGGAAGATGTTCCGGTCCCGGCTGTAGATGTCCTTTTCGGTGTGGGTCACCGGGATGTTGTGCCTGGCGGCATAATCAAGGGCGTCTTCCCGGCTGCGGATGTCCCACTCCCGCCAGGGGGCGATGACTTTCAGCTTGGGGGCCAGGGCCATAACGCTCAGTTCGAAGCGGACCTGATCGTTGCCTTTGCCCGTGCAGCCGTGGGCCAGGGCGTCGGCGCCCTCGGCCTCGGCGATCCCGACCATGTGTTTGGCGATCAGGGGCCGGGCAAAGGAGGTCCCGAGCAGATACTCCCGTTCGTAGACAGCCCCGGCCTGCAGGGTGGGGAAGACGTAGTCATCCAGAAATTCCCGGCGCAAGTCACGGATGTATATCTTGCTCGCCCCCGAGGCCTTGGCCTTGGACTCCAGCCCGGAAAGCTCCTCTTTCTGGCCCAGGTCGGCCGTGAAGCAGATCACTTCGCAACCGTTGTAGTTTTCCTTGAGCCAGGGTACGATGACCGACGTGTCCAGCCCGCCGCTGTATGCCAGAACGACTTTTTTTACCTCATCCCGAGCCATTTTTTTCTCCTTGATTTTTTTTGCTACGTATAGCTGGATTTATGGACAAATTCCTTATTTTTTACTACACCAGAAGTTGGCATAAATTGCGCTTTTTATCTGCAGTCGATGAAAACTTTCCCAGGCCATGTGAGACAGGGGATCTGTTATGGGCCAACTTCTGGTATCTGCCTGATAAAATGATTGAAATTTTACGCTGAACTACTATGATCCATGTTGCTTGGCATTCTTGTGTAACTATTTATAGTCAGTTTCCCCTCCGGGCTCCTGGCCCGGAGGAAACCGGATACGAGGTCTTGAAAACATGAATAATTCCAGAGAAAGCAAAAGTCAAACCACCAGGGAATGGGAGGCCTTCTACAATCTGGAGGTCGGGGAAAAGCTCCCCTTTTTCCAGCAGAACGGCAGGATGCTGGATGTGGTCTTTGCCCAGCAATTCGACCGTCCGTTCCTGGACTTCATCTGCTCCCTGGCCAACCAGGTCAGGCAGCTGGCCAGGACCAAGATGGGCGCCGAACACCTGCGCAGGATTCTGCCCCACAAAAGGGCGATGCTCTATTTTGTCCAGCCCTCGACCAGGACCTTTCTCTCTTTTTTAAATGCCTGCCAGATCCTGGGACTGAACACCTCCGAGATCCGGGGAACCACGACCAGCTCCGAGGTCAAGGGAGAGAGCCGGGAGGACACCATCAGGACCTTTGCCAGTTATGTGGACATGATCATTGTCCGCCATCCGGAATCAGGCTTCGTGGAAAAGACGGCCTGGGTCCTGAATCAGACCGAGCGGCGGGTCCCGGTCTTAAACGGCGGTTCAGGGCCTGATCAGCATCCAACCCAGGCCCTGCTGGATATTTACACCCTGGAGCGGTCTTTTGAAAACCAGTTCGGCCTGGACGGCAAGTCCATCGCCATGGTCGGGGACCTGAAGCGGGGCCGCACCGTCCGTTCCCTGAGCTATCTGATGCAGAACTACCGGGATGTCTCCCTGTATTTCGTCTCCCCACAGGAATTCAGGATGAAGCAGGACATCAAGGATCATCTGGCCAAAAAAGGAGTGAAGTTTACGGAAACAGACGATTTGCAGAGCGTCCTGCCGCTGGTGGACGGCATCTACATGACCAGGATCCAAAAGGAGTACTCCCAGGCCCCGGACAGCGAATCCGACTACTATCCTGACTTTTTCTTCAAAAAAGAACATCTTGAACTCATTCAGTCCCACTGCGTGATCATGCATCCCCTGCCCAGGCGCTATGAGATAGAGGTGGACGTGGACAAGGATCCCAGGGCGGTCTACTGGAAGCAGGAGAGGAACGGCATGTGGCTCAGGGCGGCCCTGATTGCCTACCTGTTCGGAGTGGAGGAGAAGATCATGGAGGAGTTTAAATAAACAAAATCCAAGCGGTAAAGACCGCTTGGATTTTGTTTATATAGTGATGTTATGGGAAAGGATGAGGCATAATCCTTAAACATGCTATCAAAAACGCATTATGACACCTGCCTTTACAGGAGTGAACCCATGTTAAAAAAGACGCGGGACGAGATCACAAAACAGCTGAAAGACATTCAGGACAAGGGCCTTTACAAGGACGAGCGGGTCCTGACCACCCCCCAGGATTCCCATGTCCGGGTTGCCGGCGGACGGGAGGTCATCAACATGTGCGCCAACAACTATCTCGGGCTCTCCAGCCATCCCGAGGTCGTGGCAGCGGCCAGGCAGGCCCTGGATACCTGGGGATACGGACTCTCGTCGGTCCGCTTTATCTGCGGTACGCAGCAGATTCACAAGGAGTTGGAAGAAGCGGTCTCCGCCTTTCTGGGTACGGAGGAGACCATTCTCTACACCTCCTGTTTCGACGCCAACACAGGATTCTTCGAAACCCTGCTGGGGCAGGAGGACGGGATCATCTCCGACGAACTCAACCACGCCTCGATCATCGACGGCATCCGGCTGTGCAAGGCCAAACGGTTTCGCTACAAAAACAGCGACATGCAGGATTTAGAGGCAAAGCTGAAGCAGGCCGGAGATTCGCGGACCAGGTTGATCGTCAGCGACGGCGTCTTTTCCATGGACGGCACTGTTGCCAGGTTGGACCGGATCTGTGAACTGGCTGAAAAACACGGGGCCCTGGTCATGGTGGACGATTCCCATGCCGTGGGTTTCATGGGTCCGAAAGGCAGGGGAACCCACGAGCACCTGCAGGTCATGGACAGAGTGGACGTTCTGACCGGGACCTTCGGCAAGGCCCTGGGCGGGGCCAGCGGCGGGTACACCAGCGGCCGGAAAGAGATCATCGACCTCCTGCGGCAGCGCTCCAGGCCCTATCTCTTTTCCAATACCCTGGCCCCGATGATAGCGGCCGGTTCCATCAAGGCCATAGAGCTTTTGAATCAGAGCACGGAGCTCAGGGACCGGCTGGAAGAGAACACCGCCTACTTCAGGCGGAGCATGACCGAGCTCGGCTTCGAGATCAAGCCCGGATCCCACCCGATTGTGCCCATCATGCTCGGAGACGCCCAGTTGGCCCAAAAGATGGCGGCCCGACTCCTGGAGAAAGGGGTCTATGTCATCGGATTCTCCTATCCGGTGGTGCCCATGGGCCAGGCCCGGATCAGGGTTCAGGTCAGCGCGGCCCATTCCAGGCAGGATCTGGATTTCGTCATGGAGCAGTTCTCGCGGGTCAAATCGGAGCTGGACTGTTGAGTCCTTCCGCTTAACTGCAGAGCTCTTTCCAGTGAGCTGAAATTTGAATGAATTTTTGAACACTTTATTGTGAATTATTTGAAAATCGAGGTTTCGGGTGTCAGCCCTGCCTCAGGCAGGCCTGACATTTAACTATCGAATATTTATTACAATATACAGGCATGCTGCTACAATAATGCTCAAGTCCACAGCTGCCAGTTTGATCGAGGAAGAAACTTCAATTTGAGTCACTGGCACTCTCTTTACGAACCGG
>JAIPDR010000270.1 GCA_021737615.1 Desulfohalobiaceae bacterium
ATCCCCTGCTTCCGGAACATGTCTCTCAAGGCCTCTTCAGCTGATCTCTGCTTGGCCAGGGTCATCTGGATGACCGCGTCCTTGTTGGGACTGATACCGATGGCAGCCTGCTTCTGATTGACCACCTTCCACGTCGGCGGGAAAGCGTACTTAAAGCGCAGGTCAGGGTGGTAAAAGTGGTTGCCCCTGACAATGCCGTCTCTGGGATCTTTGCCATAGGTCATCCCATCCAGCCGGCGAAGATAGCTGCTGCGTTCAACAGGTTCGTACAGCCTCCGACTCACCGTTTTGAGATGCGAAGTAATGGTTTCCCTCCGGTTCTCAGGCAGGGGATGGGTGGAGGCCCACTGCGGGATGGATCCCTTCTCTTCATCTTGTGAAACCCGGGCCAGCATCTCCATAACGTCGATCAGCTCCCGGGGGTCCACGTTCACGTTGCGCATGTAGCGCACGCCCAAAATATCTGCCTCGGTCTCGTCTTCCCGGCTGAACTTTAAGAACAAGAGCTGCAAACCGGCACGGGCCGCAGGGGCAAGCCCCTTCAGCTCAGGAGCAAGGATCTGGGCCATTCCGAACCCCACCTGCGCCAGAACAGACTTGCTCATGCGGATCACAGTGTGTTTGCCAGTGACATGAGCGATCTCATGCCCCAGGACTCCTACGAGCTGGGCTTCATTCTCGAAGTAGGCCATGATCCCCCGGGTAACGTAGATAAATCCGCCGGGCAGGGCAAAGGCGTTAACCGCCTCATCGTCCAGAATGTGGAACTCCCAGGGCAGATCGGGCCGCTCAGTGGTGGCTGCGATCTCCTTGCCGAGGTGGTCCACATAGGTCTGCAATTCCTTATCAGGATAGAGCTTCATGGACCTTTGGATCTGCTCGTTGACCTGTTTGCCCCTAGCGATCTCCTGGGACTCGCCCATAAGGGTAAGATGTCTCTCACCCGTGGCCTTGACGGTCGTACACCCAGCCAGGAATAGAGACAGAAGAAGCAACCAGAGCAATGTGCTGCATATACTGTTTGCTTTTTTCATGGGTTCCTCTGGAGCAACTTTAGAAAGAGCTCATTTTCTTCTTCAGGACGCAGAGGAGCGCACTTCACCCATTTCATAAACACCTCCCCTCTCAGGTTGGCCTCGCCTGAGACCTAAACCGGCTAGAACGTTTTCAAAAAACTTTTCTCACTGATATGAGAATACCGAAAAATTCCTTGACCGGCAAGGACCATACGAATACATTACCGGACAAAGTTGACGACGAGGGAGAAAATATTTGCTCAGGCCCTGCAGGATTTCGCCGCATTGAAAGGCCGGTTGAAGACAAGCCTCTTTGGCGCATTCGGCTCTCAGGGACTGAACAATGCCTATATTATGCTGATGGCCATGTATCACAAGCATTTCCCTTTGTTTGAAAAGATACTGGAAGAACACGGGAATTCAATCAAGAAAATGCTTGCAGACAACCCTCGGAGTCAGAGGCAGGGAAGGTGATGGTGAATGTGGCCCCAGGCAGGTTGTCCACTTCGATCCGTCCGCCCATCTCCTCCACGAGACCATAAACAATAGCCAGACCGAGGCCGGTTCCCTGGCCGACATCCTTGGTGGTGTAAAAAGGATCGAAAATCCTGTGGATTTGGTCTTCGCTGATGCCCGGACCGCTGTCCTGGATGCTCAGAACCAGTTCATGGCTGTTCTCATCGTATCTGGTCTTGAACAGGATCCAGCCCTCGCTACCCACTGCATCCAGTCCATTTAATATCAGATTGCTGAAGACCTGTTCCAGGGAGCCTGGATCACCGGCAAAAGGAGGCAGATCTTCCTGGAGGTCGGTTTCCAGTCGGATTTTCTTCTTATCAGCTTGGACCAGAAAGAAATCCACAAAATTTCGGATCTGCCTGTTCAGGTTACAGCGGATTTTCTGCGGATGCCGGGGACGGGCGAAATCGAGAAGCTCCTGGACAGTGGATTGGGCCCGTTTCGTCTGCCGTTCGATGACCTGCAGATCCTCACTCTTTTTGCCATCCGGGAGTTCATCCTTGAGCAGATTGATGTAACACTGGATCGTCCCCAGGGGGTTGTTTATCTCATGGGCCAGACCCGCGGCCAGCTTGCCCACGGAACTGAGTTTCTCGGCCCGCTGCATGCGGGCGGCCATGAGCTTTTCCATGGTCGTCTCCCGAATCGAGCAGACGACCTGATCCCCTTTTTCCCGGCCCACATCGGGCAAGGGATAGAGACTGAGCTGAAAGAACCGGTTTCCCTGAAAGGAGACCTCTTTGGACCAGGGCTGCTTCTTGCGGATGGTTTCCGCAATCGCGCTTGGTTCGTGTGTATCGGTGACGTTTTTCAGGCCCAGGACCGTTTCCAGGGATCTTTTCAACTCCGGCTGTTCGCCGGTTTGGAAGATGGATCTGGCCCCCTGGTTGGCCAGGACAATGCCGGAGCCTTTGTCCAGGAGCATAATCGGATCGGAAATGCCCTGAAAAACAGAGTCAAGGAGATTCTTTTGCTGGAGCAGATTGTTCAAAGTCTGGATATTTTCCAGGGCCACTGCCAGCTGTTCTCCGAAGGCGAGAAGGATCTGATCCGAGACCGCCGGCTGTCCGGTTTTTGAACTCGGCAAGGATACCCCCAGGACTCCCCAGAGCTGATCCCTGGTTCGAACCGGCACAAAGGTCAGGCCGTTCTGGGAGATGATCCGCTTTTCCAGAGCAAAATCAGGAAATGATTCCGGAAGCTCCGGGTATGCTGACTCAATTGGATACTGATAGACCTGCGTTGAATATTGGGTGCAGTAGTAGATGATCCGTTCCGCCTTCAGCCGGTCGGCCAGAAGTTTGAGGACGATCCGCAGCAACTGCGCGGTATCGCCGCTGGAACGAAGTCCGTTCAGGATATCGATGAACAGCTGAACATCGGCCCTGCGTTCGATAACCTCCCGATCCAGTTCCAGGGTTCTCTCCTCTACCATGTTCTCCAGGTTATCGGCATAGTTTTTCAGCTGTTTTCTGGCCTGGGACAGATCGGTGGCCATCTGGCCGAGCCCCTGGATCATCTCGTCGACCTCGATATGTTCATCCTTCTTGAACAAGTCAGGGGGTGTCTCCGCCGGGAAACTGGATTGAAAGATGCGGCCCAGTTTCTGGAGCTTGTCCACCACAAGCCTGCGGAAATGGAACTGCACCAGGGAGAAGAAGAGGAGAAGGGCCACCAGGTACAAGAGAAGGTAGGCAAAGGTCGAATCCTTGATGTTTTTCACGGTCTGCTGCAGGGGGAAGCCGATACTGACGACCCCGGCCGCCTGGCCCGGTTCGTGGCCGAATCCCCCCTCACGGCCGTATCGCGCGAGAAGCTCCCGGGGGGCGTCCACGGGACTGCCGTGGCAGTGCAGACAATTCGCTTTGAAGACCACCGGTCTGGCCGTGAAGTAATACTTCTCGCCGCGAAAGTCGACCATTTTCTCCCAGCGCTTCCGGTCGGGATTCTTCTGAAAATGAGTGATCAGCTTTTGTTCGAAGTCGTTGGGTCTGCTGTCCGGATTTCTGGGGTTCAGGGCCACCCTGCGGTATCTGAAATCGGTCTTGCCGGTGGCGGTCTCCATGATTTTTCTGGAAATATAGGACGAGGACATGGCCTCCAGGACGAAGCGTTCCTCGGGGAGTTCCTGGAACATCTTCGGCCGGAGCTCGTTGCGGACATAGCCCTGGACCGCATTGACCTGATCGAGCATGGCGTTGGCCCGGTCGCTGACCTCTGTGATCACGATATTCTGAAGGTGTAAGAACAAGATTCCGGCAAAGAGAAATCCCATGACCAGAGCGGCCGCAAGCAGGCCGATGATAAACCGGGTCTGCAGACTGAGAGAACGAAACAAGTGCATGTGTTTTCCGGGTTTTTATGAACGTTAGACTCTGGTGAATCTTGCACCTGAGGCTGGTCCCTCAATATAATCATATATATTTAATAGTTATATGTCAGCTGTGCCAGAGGCAGAGCTGACTTCTGGTATAAGAGTGAATCAAGTCGTGAGGACAGTCAAGTCTTTACCGGAAGGGTGTGATAGCTGAAATGGGCGCGTGGGCCGGAGGGATACCAGTGAAATGGTCCTTCCGGCCCAGAGTAAAGATAATTGTGCCCATGGACCGGAATTTTTTCCTCCAGATTGCAGGGTCAATACTCGAACTCGAGTCTGCGGTGGATGTAGTAGGGATGATACTGGATCATCCAGAAGGGAATCGTGGAGTAATCGAAATCCATATTGATCGTCATCAGTGTTCCCTGCTCCGGGCGGTAGGTTTTCTGTATTGCCTGGTGCAGCTTCTGGTCAAGTTCGCCTAAGCTCCTGCCTGAGACTTCAAGGCTCTTACCCCGGGCGATCCAGTTGGTTCCGTCATGGATAAAGGACATGTTGATGGTCTGCATGGAGTCTTCCTTATATATTGCTAAACTTCACAACAGAAAAGACATCAAGACTGATCCAGCTGGTTGTGCATGTCTCTACACAGGCCGTCGGGGTGAACCGCTCTCCCCGACGGCTCATTTTCGTTACGCTTAACCCACTGTGGGTGGAACCATGCCGTGATGGAAGATCCAGGCCAGGATCCAGCCAATGGGGATGATGATGATCAGTAGGGCCAGGCCGTAGATCAAGGCCAGCCTGCCCATCCCCTCCTCGGACAGTTTCCTGAAGTCCGTGACCAGGCCAATGCTGGTGAAGGTCAGCATGAAGAAGAACTTTCTAAGCGGTCCTTCGACCGGATGGATCCCGAAATCCATGCTTTCGGCCGGCATTACGGTCAGACCGATGAACATGACCGCAAACCAGGCCACGAAATACCCCAGAACGAACTTGGGAAACCTCCACCAGATTTCCATCTTTTGAACCCGTTCTCCAGGCCGCTTCTCCACATAGTACAACCAGAGCATGGCCAGGACAAGGGCCCAGACGCCGATGAACATATCGATCCAGATCTTGGTCATAACCGATGAAGCCGTGATCCAGCCTTCCTCCCACTGGATGCCCAGCTCTTCCATGGCCCGGGTCCGCATCAACTGATCGGTAATGGCTCCGGCCGCGGCATCAGCTCCGTCCGTCTTGACGGTCAGGCCCAGGCTGGCCCCGGCGGACATAGGTTCGTTGAACCAGGGGGTATAGGTCAAAACCG
>JAIPDR010000271.1 GCA_021737615.1 Desulfohalobiaceae bacterium
GCGTCATAGCTGAATTTTTCCACTGGTATAGTCAGTACGCGGTAGAGCTTGAGCAGGATCTGGTAGGCGGCGATGGCCATGGAGATGGGAACAGCGAGATAGATAGTCCAGAAAGGGATGCCCAGATCGATGTCGATCTGCTGCATTCCCATGCTGAACTGGATGAAGTCGGTGCCCCATTTGGCAACCAGCAGCAAAAAACCCAGGATGACCAGGAGATTGATCGTTAAAACGATTTTGGCAAACCGGGCGGGCAGGTTTTGAATAACCACGGTCACTCCGATGTGCATCCCGATCTTGAAACCGTAAGCCGCCCCGAACAGGGCCGACCAGATGAAGAGGTAAGAGGTCAGGACCGCGGCCCAGGGCATGGAGGAGGCGAACAGGTAGCGCATCATCACGTTGATGAAGGCCACAATCGTGGCCACGGACATGCAGATCATCATGACCGTCGTGCTGAATCCGTTAATGAAGTTGTCGATCTTTGAAAACATGGGATTGGTTCTCCGATTTTCCAATACAGTGACAAAGAATTACGCTTGTTCGGAAAATGATGGCAAAAGGATCCTGGAGAGGCAATCAGGCAGGTTCTGATTTGTCTGTCAGAAAGTTTCTTACGCAAGGCGGGAGATGTTGCTGGATTTTGGATATTTATACAGGAATGCTATGATGTTGGAATGTTGGAATGATGGAAGACTGGGAAGAGGGGGAATATAGAATTTTAGATTTTGGATTTTGGATTTTCGATTGTTAAGACAAAGAATAAGAGCTGGTTATCTGGCATAAATCCAAAAACTTTTTCTTAAAGCCTATAAGCTGAGGGCATAGAGCAGGGAGCAGAGGGCATAGGGTAGAGAACGGAAGACAGAGGGCGGAGATCAGAGTCTTCGAAAAAATGACAGAGGAAAGGGACGATCGCGCTCCGCCTACCGACCTCTCGTATGAAACTTGATTTTTCTTTCTCCGTCACCCCGGCGAAGGCCGGGGTCCAGCTTTTTTCAGCCTGGATTCCGGCTCCCGGACCCCGATCCGGGATGACGTTCTTTTACCGGAATGACGGAGAGTGAGTCCACGTTCTTGTCATTCTGAGTGAGTCCGCGAACGAAGAATCTCTCTGCCAAGGACTGGGTTATTCAATAATCACGAAGTTTCTATCCTGATTAAACTGGCAGTCGTGGACTTAAACCCAATTAATTACATAATAACCTGGCTAAATATTCTTATATAAATTAATTAATTATATGTCAGGCCTGCCAGAGGCAGGGCTGACATCTGACCTCTGTTCTCCTCACTTCTCACTTCCAACTCCTCACTTTCAATGTTCTACGAGGTTGTGCTGGATGGCGAATCTGGAGAGGTCGGCGTTGTTTCTGAGGTTCAGCTTCTTTAAAAGCCTGAGCCGATAAGTGTCCACGGTCTTCACGCTGATGTGGTAACTCTCGGCGATCTCCTTGTTGGTAGACCCGAGGGCCAGGCTTCTCAGGACTTGAATCTCCCGCAGGGAAAGGGAATCCAGAGGAGTGCCGGGAGCTGTGCCCTTGGCCAGCCGTATGGCCAGTATTTCCGCAACTTCGGAGGGAATGTAGCGTTTGCCGGCAAAGGCCGTGCGGATGGCTGTCACCAGCTGTTCCGGCGCGGCCCGTTTGGTGATGTAGCCCATGGCCCCGGCCTCCAGGGCCCGGAAGATGTACTGTTCCTCTTCATGCATGGTCAGCATGATCACCGGAAGCTCCCGATCCGACCTGATTTGGCTCAGGACCTCCAGCCCGTCGTAGCCGGGCATGGAGATATCCAGGACAGCCACATCTGGCTGTTTCTCCCGGGCCAGCCGGACAGCCTGATGGCCGTCCGCGGCCTCGGCAATGACCGTCATATCCGGACATTCTTCGACGATTCGCTTGAGGCCGTCCAGGACTATGCTGTGGTCGTCCGCCAGCAGGACCCGGATTGGCTGAGTCTTACTGTTCATGGGTCCGGGTTGTTTTGGTCAGAGGAATGGTGCAGAAAATCGAGGTCCCGGATTCGGAGTTCGAGGCGATCCGAAGGTCTCCGCCGATGAGGCCGGCCCTTTCCTGCATGCCGGAGATGCCGAAACCCGAAGACTGTCCGGCATCGGCCGAAAAGCCGCGGCCGTTGTCAGTCAGTTCGAGGCACAGGCCGCCGTTTTCGGTAAAGAGTCTGATTTCCACCCGGGAGGCCTCGGAGTGGCGGACGGCGTTGGTCAGCCCCTCCTGGACGATGCGGTACAGGGCGGTGGTTTTGGTGCCTTCGAGTTCTAAGCAGGTATCGTGTTCAAAAACAAAGCTCATGTCCGAACGTTTTTCAAAATAGCGTACCAGGGACTCCAGGGCCTCGATCAGCCCAAGGTCGTCCAGGATCCCCGGCCGGAGCTGAAAAGACATGTTGCGGACATCGTCGATGGTCTTGTCGATGTGTTTGCCCATGACCGCGGCCCGCTCTGCCGCCTCGGGGTGGCTGGTGCGCAGCCGGTTTTCAAGCCACACGGAATCCATGCGCAGGGCTGTGAGCATCTGCCCCAGTTCGTCGTGCAGCTCCCTGGAAATGGCGGCCCGTTCTTTTTCCTGGCTGGAGATGATGTCCTTGGACAGTTTTCTCAATTTGTCCTGGGTCCTCTGGAGCTCGGTAATATCGGTTGAAATTCCGCAGATTCCCCTGATAAACCCGTGGTCGTCGTAAAGCGGAAACTTGACCGAGAGATAGGTATGCAGGCCGTCATCCTGTTCGATCCATTCGGTAAACTGCCTTTCTTCCTGGTTTTTCAAGACCTGGAGGTCGTTCTGGTGCAACTGGAGGGCCACCCTCCGGGGAAGCCGGTCCAGGTCGCTTTTGCCCTGAATCTGGGCATTGCTGATGTTGAATATCTTTTCGAAGCGGGGGTTGATCAGTTGGTACTCCCCCTTTTCGTTTTTGATGTAAATAATGGCCGGGGTGTAGGTCAGGATGCCGGTTATCTCCCTGGTCCGCTCCCGGACGATCCTCTCCAGGTCCTTTGAGTACCTGGAGAGGGCCTCTTTGGCTTCCTTTAATTCCTTCTGGGCCAGGTTGCGCTCGGTGACATCCACGGAAATGGCCAGGGTCCTGGCGATCCGGTCGTGGTCGTCGAGGATGCCGATGCAGGACAGGGAGATGTCCATGATCCCGCCGTCCTTCTTGACCAGTTGATAGGGAATGTCCTTGTTTTTTCCCACCTTGAAAAAAGAGGGCAGAATGGTGCTCTCGGCCAGCTCTTTGGATTCAGGCGTGAAAAAGTCCGTGAGATTTCTGCCGATGACCTCTTCTCTTTGGTATCCGGTGGCCTCCAGCCAATAGTCGCTGACGCTGATCAGTTTGTAGTCGGCATCGATGGAGTGGAGCATGGCCGGGGTGTTGTGGTAGATGGAGCGGTATTTTTCCTCGTTCTTCCGGAGCTCTTTCTCGATCAGGGTCCTTTTCTTCAATTCCAGGCTGGCCCGGTGATATAAAAGAAGAACGGAAACAGCGATGAGGCAGCCAAAGACCAGGATGAAGAAGCCGCTGGCACTGAACAGGGGGGGGTGAAGCTGACTGGTGATCTTTTTCTTGTCCTGAAGGAAGATGAGCTTCCAGCCGGGAAAGAGTTCGATGTCCTGTCGAAGGGAGAAATATTCCCTGCCTTGCTTTCCGACTGCTCCCTGATCCTGGAAGGTCAAACCGGTCCAGGTCCAGGGGCCTTTGCCGAACTGTTTTGAATTTTTCAGGTCTTCCCGGATTTCGGGGTTCAGTTTCCGGGTAGTTCGGTAGAGCCAGTCGTTTTTATTGGTGATGAAGATGACCCCGTTGGGATCGGTGACCACGAAGATCTGTTCCGAGGCATTGAAGAGTTCGGATTCGATGAATTCGATGGAGGCCTTGATCACAGCCACTCCGACCGGACCGGATCCGTCGGGGGCATATACGGGGTGGCTGTAGTAGGCCCCTCGCTTGTGTGAGGTGGTGCCCAGGGCCAGGTAGGTAAAGGGCTGGTGGTTGATCGCTTTTTGAAAGTAGGGCCTGAAGGAAAAGTTCTGCCCTACGAAACTGTCCGGATCCCTGCGGTTGCTCGAAGCAATGGTCTTTCCGGCGTCGTCCATGAGGTAGCAGACGTCGACATCAAGGGAGGACTGGAAGGTGTCCAGGATGGAGTTGGCTTCATAGACGGCCCGGGGATTCTTCCGGGAGAGAGCCTTTTTCAATTCTTCCAACCGGGAGAGGGTCCGGACGGGTTTGATGTATTGGGAAAGAAAGGAGGACAGGTTGCGTTTGACCATCATGGCATTGGTCAAAAAGTGCTGCTTGTCTTTTTGAAGGATGGACTCCCGGTATGAGGTGTAGAAGAGATAGCTGCCGATGCCTGCGAATATAACGGCCTGGAGGGCCAGTACGATGATGATCAGGCGGAGTTTGGACATGTTTCTTGGGTCTTCCTGCCGGACTGAAAACGGTCCGGTTTTTGCAAGGAATGTATCTGCATGGCCCTTGCCGGTCAAGGAATTTTTGACCGGGAAATGCGAAGGAGTTACTCTTTATAGCCAAGGGTGCGCAGGAAGAAAGGCAAGGAAGCGGCTTACAAAAGATTACCGGCCGCGGCTTTGCCTGATATCTTCCAGGCACTGCAAAACCAGAGGCAGGATATTGTCCACAATGGCCGCAACCCCTTTTACATTGGGATGGATACCGTCGGGCAGGGTCAGAGCGGTCTGGTAGAGGATCCCTTGAAGAAAATCGGGATAGAGGGTAAGCCCGTAGCGGTCGGCCAGTTCCTTGAACATACCGGCATAGATTCCGCGATATCCCGGGGTGAAGGCCATCGGCGGCTCGATCCCGGCCAGAAGGACCCCGGCTCCAACGGCCAAGCTCCTGGTGATCATGATCTCCAGGTTTTGCTTGACCTGCTCGGGCAGGGTGCCGAGTATGGCGTCGTTGGCCCCGAGCTCCAGGATGACAAGATCCGGATCGACCTCCAGAGCCCGGTCTATCCTGGACAGGCCTCCGCCGGTGGTATCCCCGGAGATCCCGGCGTTGATGACGCGAATGTTCTCTTGAAGATGATTCAGCCTGTACTGCAGCTGGTCCGCAAAGGACGAACCGGACGGCAGGCCGAAACCCGCGGTCAGGCTGTCGCCGAAGGCCAAAATGGTGATCA
>JAIPDR010000038.1 GCA_021737615.1 Desulfohalobiaceae bacterium
ATTCCGGGGTCGCCGAGATGGACAAGGTGGTCCAGCAAAACGCCTCCAACTCTGAGGAGACCGCGGCCGCAGCCGAAGAACTGACGGCCCAGGCCGGTGAACTCGAGGAGATCGTGATCCGGATGCGAAAGCTGGTCAACGGGAACAAAGAAGCGGTCCAGGGGAATGGGTCAGCCCCCGGGCAGAGGGCAGGATTGAAGGAAAAGAGCGCGGCCCGGGGCAATAACAATGGAAAAACCGCCGTGAAGAAACGCCTGGGGCCGAGACATCAGAAAAGCCCGCAGCCGGCCGGCCCAGGGCCAGGAATGACACAGAGACCCAAGAAGGAACAGGCGCCCGCTCAAAAAAAACCCGAGGAAGTCATTCCCCTGGATGAAGATGATTTCAAGGACTTCTGATATCCATTTTAGCCTGAAGATCCTGAGGATCTTCAGGCTAAAATGGATATATGGGTGATTATTTTTTTAACAAGCCACACGGCTCAACCGAAACCCAGAACCTTGACGAGCGAGACTTGTGGAATCTCGCAGCTTGACGAAGACATTATCATGAACAGATACAACGTCTTGAACGAAAAGACATTCAAACAATTCGCCGACCTTATTTATCAGGAAGCCGGCATCTACCTGGCCGAGCACAAGCAGTCCCTGGTCTCGGCCCGCCTGGGAAAACGGATGCGCTTTCTCAAGATTGACGAGTTTGATGACTACTACCGATTCGTCCAAAACGATCAAAGCAAGCAGGAACTCATCCAGCTTCTGGATGCGATTTCCACCAATGTCACCTACTTTTTCCGCGAGCCGAAGCACTTCGAAATCCTGGATTCCATTCTCCGGGAGTGGGTCAACGACGGGCAAACCCGCTTTCGCCTCTGGTGTGCGGCCTCCTCGACAGGTGAGGAGCCCTACAGCATCGCCCTGACCCTGGCTGAAAGCCTGCCCTCTCTTCGGGATGTCAAGATCCTGGCGACGGATATCTCCAACACGGTCCTGGCAGCGGCCAGAAAAGGAGAGTACGGGGCCAAGAAGCTTGAAACCGTTTCCCGGAAGATGATCGACAAGCATTTTTCTCCTGTCTCGGACAAGGGGGCCAAGGCCTACCGGGTTCAAAAACGGATCAAAGAGTTGATCCAATTCACCTGGCTCAACCTTTCCGCCCCTCCGTTTCCCATGAAAGGCCCCCTGGATGTCATTTTCTGCCGAAACGTGATGATCTACTTCGACAATGAAGTCAGACAGCGCCTCCTGGATGAGATGCACCGGCTGCTCAAGCCCGGAGGGTACCTGATGGTCGGCCATGCCGAAAGTCTTTCCGGTCTCATGAGTCAATTCAAGTCGGTCAGACCTTCGGTCTACGTGAAAAGGTAATCAAGGAAGCCTATGACACTGCTCGTGGTTGACATTGCTGACATGCAGATTTCCAGCAAACCCGGGGAGACCCTGATCACTTACTCCCTGGGATCATGCCTCGGGGTGACGATCTACGATCCGGACCTTCGCCTCGGTGGCATGATCCACTGCATGCTGCCCTTGTCCAAAGTGGACACAGAAAAAGCCAAAATCCGGCCCTTCATGTTTGTGGATACCGGCCTGCAGCTCATGCTGGCCAGACTCTATGAATTCGGACTGCGCAAATCCAGGGCCGTGGTCAATGTGGCCGGAGGGGCGCAGGTACTGGACAGTCAGGGGGTCTTCAAGATCGGCGAACGAAATTTCACCGTGCTTCGAAAAGTTCTCTGGAAAAACGGGCTTCTCATGCACACACAGGAAATAGGCGGCAACAAATCCAGGACCATCAGCCTGGCCATCGACAGCGGACGGTTTTCTATTAAATCAGGGGGAAAACTGGTGCATTATGACCTACCTTAAGCAAATCGAGGACCACATCGACTCTTTTCCAGAGATGCCGTCCATGTGCAGGCAACTTTTGGGGTATCTTGACGACCCACAGGTCGATTTCACCACCATCAAGGATTTGGTCCAGTACGATCCCGGCTTGACGGCCAACATTCTCAGACTGGCCAATTCGGTCCACTTCGGCGCAGTCCGGAAGGTCAACTCCCTCCAGGCCGCCCTGACCCGTTTGGGCACCAGAAAGATCCTGGAACTGGTCCTCTCCCTGACGGTCTCTTCCAGGCTGACGGTCAGCCTGCCCGGATACGGACTCCAGGCCAGAGACCTCCTCCGGCATTCCATCTGGACAGCCGTGGCGGCACAGGAACTGGCCAACCTCCTGAACATGAAACAGGTGGAAATGATCTTCACCGCAGGTCTCCTGCACGACCTCGGCCTCCTGCTTTTGGACCCGTTCATCCAGAAGGAGCGACTCCGATTCAACCAAGCCGTTGACACTTTAGAGGCGTCCTTCGAACAGGTGGAACAAGACATCCTCGGCATCGACCATGCCCGGGCCGGGGGCATGATCCTGGCCAAGTGGCAGCTGACCCCTGATATCGTGGCCGGAGTCAGGGGGCACCACCAACCTGAACAGGCGACTGCCTATAAGGAGCTCACCTTTCTGATCCACCTGGCTGATATGCTTTCTCTGTCCGAAGGCATCGGTACCGGGGAGTACGGCCTGCAGCACAACGTCTGTCCGCTTTGCGTCAAAAAAGTGGGCCTGAAAAAAGAACATCTGGAGTATGTCGCCAGCAAGACACTGGATAGAATGAATGAACTGGAAAACATCCTGTCCTAGACATAAATGAACAAGGCTGAACCCTACAACCTGAATTTTCATTTTTAAATCTTAGAGCATGTTATATGGGATACAATGTTTTGATTGTCGACGATTCAATGATTATCAGAAAGATGATAGCCAAGACCTTGAACATTTCAGATCTCGACATCAGCGGTTATCACTTCGCTGAAAACGGCAAACAGGCCCTGAAACAGCTTGAAGAGCATTGGATCGACATCGTCTTCGCCGACATCAATATGCCGGAGATGAACGGGGTCGAACTGATAGAGGAAATGGTCAAGGAAGACCTACTGGCCTCGATCCCGGTGGTCATCGTCTCCACTGAACGCAGCCGGGAAAGAATCGAAGCCCTCAAGGCCATGGGGGCCCGGGCCTACCTCCAGAAGCCTTTCATCCCTGAAGAGTTTACCAGGGTGGTCAAAGAACTGCTGGCTTGAACCCAAGAGGGAAAAGAGATTGAAAATTTTACAGCAAGGGGTTGCAAGAACATGACCAAGGATGATAAAGAGCTGCTGCTAAAGGTTTTTTCTTTTGTGTTCGAGGGCTTTGCCTTCATGTTCGTGGAAATGGAAGAAGACCTTTTGGCCGAAGGCTCGAAATACAATCTCAAAGCCGGAATCGAGTTCAAGAGCCGGGACAGCTCGGGATTCTTGGAAATCATCGCTCCAACGAATTTCTGCATTGAACTGGCTGAAAACATCCTGGGGACCGAGAGCGAGGAACTACCGGAAGGGGCCGGAGAAAACGCATTGAAGGAAGTGCTCAACGTCTCCTGCGGCTGTCTCCTTGCGGAAAAATTCGGAACAAAACAGACCTTCGATCTCTCCATCCCGGAAATCAGCCCTGTTTCGGCGGAGCAGTGGGATCGGTTCCTGGCCGGCCGGGACCATGCGTTTTTTTCGGTAGATGAATCCCCGATGCTGGGCAGGCTGGTCCTGAGCGCATGAGGGAATGAGCACCTAAAACCCGAGATTGGGCAGCCCATCGGACGGGCTGCCTGATGCGTTGCCCGGCAGGATTATGGTTAAAGTACTCATTGTCGACGATTCAGCCATTGTCCGACAGGTCCTGTCCAGGGAACTGGACCGGGCCGAGGACATACAAGTAATCGGGACGGCTCCCGATCCTTTTGTCGCCAGGGACAAAATCGTCCAACTCCGTCCCGATGTCGTCCTTCTGGATATCGAGATGCCCAGAATGGACGGCCTGACTTTTCTCAAGAAGCTGATGAAACACTTTCCCCTTCCGGTGATCATTGTGTCCTCCCTGACCTCCAAAGGGGGAGAACTGGCCCTGGAAGCCATGAACGCCGGAGCCGTGGAGGTGATGTGCAAACCCGGTTCGGCCCTTTCGGTCAACGACATGTCCGAGTCCCTGATCGAAAAGATCAGGGCTGCAGCCTGGGCCAGGGTCGGTAATACAGGCAGGCAGGGGCAGGAAGCGACCATTCAGACAAGAGTCAAGCTCTCCCAGGCCAGAATGACCAATACAGTTATCGCCATCGGCGCCTCCACCGGCGGGACCCAGGCTATACAGGAGCTGCTCACCCGGATGCCGGGAAACTCCCCCGGAATCGTCATTGTGCAGCACATGCCCGAGCAGTTCACCGCTTCCCTGGCCCAGAGACTGAATCAGATCTGCGAACTGGAAGTTCGGGAAGCCCGAAATAACGACTCGGTCATGCCGGGTATCGCGCTCGTAGCCCCGGGCAATTACCATCTCCTGTTGAAACGCAGCGGGGCCCGCTTTTTCGTCCAGACCAAGACAGGACCTCTGATCTGCGGACATAGGCCCAGCGTTGAGGTCCTTTTCAAATCCGTGGCCCGGGCCGCCGGAAGAAACGCCATCGGAGTCATCCTGACCGGAATGGGCAAGGATGGAGCCTCCGGGCTTTTGACCATGCTCAACAACCAGGCCCGGACCATAGCCCAGGATGAACAGAGCTGCGTGGTCTTCGGCATGCCCAAAGAGGCGATCAAACTGGGAGGAGCCGAAAATGTCCTGCCCTTGTCCCGGATTCCGGAGAAGATCATCGAACTGGTCAACGCAAAGAATGTCTAGCCATTCCCGGACCAGATGTTCTTTTTCTGAAATTGTTACCATACAGGCCCAGTAGCCCGGGAATAAAAAAAATGCCGGAGGGACAATGACTGGCAACAACATATTGAAAACTAAACGCTCTTTCAGGGGCATCGATCTCAATAGAATCAGAAATCGCAACGAGGTCAGGGTAATCAATCAATTGCCGGATATTCTCAAGGAATACCCGGACTTTGAGCCTCATATCATCAACATTCAAGATGTTTATGCCTTGACCCTCAATTTGCTGCCACCCAGGTACATCCAGCAACTGTCGATCGTTTTGCAGGAGCCTGTCTCTGACGAACAAATCCGCGAGGCCCTGCGGAAAGCCATCGAGAAAGTAAGAGTTCATCCGATCAAATAAAAAGAGACCGCTTCAGGAAACACGTGATGCTGCCCCAGAAAATCAAGAACCGGCTAGAATCCATTGAAAATCTCCCAACATTGCCTCTGGTAATCGACCACCTCGGCCGGGCCTTGAGAGACCCGGATGCGGATGTGGACCGGGTTGTGGGGATTATTGAAGACGACCCGGCCATCATGGCCCGGATCATGAAGGTCGTGAACTCTTCATTCTATCTCGGCGCCCGGAAGGTCGTTTCACTCAAGCAGGCCATTGTCAAACTGGGTTTTCAAACCGTGAACAATATCGCCATGTCCGCGGCTGTCTTCTCCACCTTTCCACCGGCTTCAGCGACTCGATTCAACAGGACCGAATTCTGGAGGCACTGCATCTACACGGGCATCACTGCTGAAACCTTATCCAGCTACCTGGACCGTCCATCACAAGACAACCCCGGTCAAGACCTTTTGCACCTCTGCGGCCTTCTGCACGATATCGGCAAAATTGTCTTTGAACAATTTTTTCACGAGCAGTTCCTGCAGGCCTTGAAACTCAGCCAGAAGGAGCAGGTCCCCTTATCAGCCGCAGAGACCAGGGTCTTCGGGGTGAACCACGCCCAGGCAGGGGCTTGGCTGGGACAGAAATGGAACCTCTCCGAACAGGTCCTGGAGGTCATCCGCTGGCATCATGATCCGGATATGGCCGCAGCAAAACACAGGGAACTGGTCAAGATATGCTCCCTTGCAGACCGGGAAGCAAACAAGCGGCGGCTTGGAAACAGCGGTAATGGATACGCCCGGCAGACCCGGAACGAACCGGCCCTGGAATTCGAACTGGACAACGACGCCCTTTTCCATGTAATGACCCTGGTTCAAGAAGAATCATCAAAATCCACACTTTTGATGTCCTTTATCTGAAAATTTCCATCTGACATAATTTTCAGATACACCTGCAGGCCGTCACCTGCGGCGATGCAAGGCGAGATAAGTTTCCTGCCTGCCCTGCTGGCCGGACTTTGTAACAAGAGACTTTAAGGATGGATCAACAGTACTATGAAACCCTGACGGAAATAGTCATCGACAATTACCGTTTCAAGGTCACCTGGAGTGCCGCCAGCGAAGAGTGCTGCATCCTCTGGATACAGGACACGGACACCATGCGGCAATACGAAGCCCTTGGACGTTTCAGCCGCTTTGACAAAAGGGACATCCTCGAGTTTGTGGTCCGCTACGTCACGAACCACTCCCTGCGGGAAGAGATCAGCAAAAGAAGATTCGCGTTGTACATCGAAAGCCTCTCCCCGACTTTCTTCGAAGAAATCCAAAAACTCAACTACCGGCAAAAGATGACGGCCTTCAGGAACCTCTTTAATCTGGATTCGGTGCTGGATGAGGCGGCCAACTTGAGATGGAAGCGCCGCTGTATGGCCAAACGCTTTCATCCCGACAAGGGAGGAGACAAAACAACAATGGCTTTGATCAACGAAGGGTATGAAATCTTGAAATCCAAGTAAGAACATCGCTTGTGGGAACCATGGCCAAAATAAGCACCAGTAAGCTCAACCCCGGCATGATTATCAGCCAGGACGTCAAAGATCAGCAGGGTCGTCTCCTGGCGACGTCAGGCCAGGAAATAACCTCGAAACTGATCCGGATCTTCAAGATCTGGGGGATAGGAGAAACCCGGATCAAGAATGTTTCCGAACAGGAGCAGGAGGCCGGTCAGGATTCCTTCATTTCCCGAGATATCTTGGAAAAAGCCGAAGAAATAACCAGATACAGATTTCAGTACAACGACTTGAATGATCCCTTTGTGTTTGAAATCTTTCGGATCAGCTGCCTGAAAAAAGCGCACCGGCTTTGGGAAAAGCCTGAAACCAATTCTTTCGACAGCTACCTGGAACCGGACAGGGTTTTGCTCCAGAACAAGGCAAAAGCCAAACCCAAAACAATCAATCCTGATCGCCTCATCGCCAAGACCCTTCATCTGGGCACAATACCAGATATCTACTACAAAACCATTGCCGCTATCAATAATCCCGAGGCCTCTCTGGACGATATCGCCGGCATCGTCAGCAAAGACGTCACCCTTACGGCCAAGGTCCTGCAATTGGTCAACAGCAGCTTTTACAGCCTCAAACAGAGAGTCGACACCCTGACCTGGGCCCTGGCCCTTATCGGCACCAACCAGCTGATGACCATCGTCAGCGGAGTTTCCGCGGTCTCCCTCTTTAAGAACATTCCATCCGAACTCCTGAACGTGGTCTCTTTCTGGGAACACAGTATTGCCTGCGGCACAGCGGCCAGACTCCTGTCCAGCTATCAATCCGGACAGATCGACGCCGAACGATTTTTCGTGGCCGGACTGCTGCATGACATCGGGCGCCTGATCCTGATTCAGAATCTACCCAGGCAATATCTGGGCCTCTTGCAGCAGGTGCGAAAGGAGGAGATCTTTCTGTTCACCGCAGAGACAAACACCTTCGGCCTGGACCACTCCCAAATAGGAGCCCATCTGGCCGGCCACTGGAACCTCCCGGAGAGTCTGGGGAAGATGATCAAGCACCACCACTTTCCCGGGCTGGACAGCTCCCTGCAGGAGACATCGATCATCAACCTGGCCGACGTCATCGTCAATGCCCTGGAGATCGGAAACAGCGGAGAATACTTTGTGCCGATCATCGAGCCCCATATCTTTGAGGAACTCAAACTCGACAAAGAGATACTGCAGCCGTTGATCAATGAAATTGAAAACCAACTCGAAGACATATTCGAAATCATCTATGGAACTCCTGAATAAGGAATCCGGGCAGAACCAACTCGGACGGCTCCAGGATATTGTCCAATACTCCAGGGAAGCCCTTGAACTCTGCGCCTCACTCGGGGACTATCAGACCTCCCTGACCAAATTCAAAAATCGAAAAGACATTTTTGAAAGGGCTGTCCAGGGGCTCAAACAGGTCCTGCCCATTGCCTTCTACTCCTTTTATGCCGTTGACGAGGCATCCATGGACATCGAGCTCGAACATTGCGACCGGCCCGAACTGGAACCTGTCATTGAGGCAGCGGTCGATCATTTGATCGAGAAGGGCACCGTGGCCCTGGCCTTACGCGAAAAAAGGACCCTGACCGCCATGACCAGGGACCGGAAATACAACCTCCTGCTCCATGCCCTGGCCACTACCTCCAAGACCTACGGGATCTTCATCTGTTTTTTGGAAAAAAAACCCTTTGAGCAGTACATCATCGACAAAATAACCACCATAATAATAAAATCGACTTGTTATGCTTTGGAAAACTTCGAACTTTACCGGCTGATAGACCAGAAGAACGAAGAATTGATCGACAAAAACGTTCAGCTCTCGAAATCGGAAATCATCTACAGAAACACCTTTGAAAACACCGGCAATCCAACACTGATCGTCGATTCCCAGGGAAAGACCACCTATTCGAACAGTGAATTCCTCCAATTCTCCGGGTATAGCCGGAACCAGTTGATCGGCAGAAAAAACATTTCGGACTTCATCATCCAAAATCCCCGCTTAAGTTTCCCGAGGCTCCTTTTGAAAGCCAAAAGGGACCGCCAGGGGAAACCCACGGAGTATGTCTTCGAAAACCAGGCCGGGGAAAAAAAAATGGTCTTTTTGAAAATCTCCCCCCTGGGCCTTGATGATCAATACATCATCTCACTCACGGATGTGACCACCCTCAAAGAGATTGAAAAAAAACTCCAATTCCAGGCTTTTCACGATCACCTGACCAATTTGCCGAACCGCCTGCTTCTCCAGGACAGACTCAAACAGGCCATAAAAAAAAGGAAACGGAACAAGAACTTCAACTATGCCCTCATCTTTATCGACCTGGACCGCTTCAAGACCATCAACGACACCATGGGGCATCATTTCGGCGACCAGCTGCTTATTCAAGTCGCCAAAAAGATGTCGAAATCCATTCGGGACATGGACACTCTGGCCAGGTTCGGCGGCGACGAATTCGTGATCCTGCTTGAGGATATTCAGGGTGCTCAAGACTGTGAGCTGGTCTCGCAAAGAATCATCAATGAATTTAAAAGGCCCCTGGACCTAAACGGCCATGAAATTTTTCTGACCATGAGCATGGGCATTCTGGTCAGTACTGAACAGCAGGTCGAACAGGCGGACGTAATCCGCCTGGCCGACATGAGTATGTATGAGGCCAAAAAAAAGGGCCGCAACCAAGTGATTTATTTCCATGAAATTGAAGACAAGGACATCGAGCAAAAACTTCTTCTGGAGAATCATCTGCAAAGCGCCATCCAGAAAGGAGAATTCTTTGTCCAATACCAGCCCCTGATCGACCTGAACACCAATCAGCTCCACGGCCTGGAAACCCTTGTCCGCTGGCGGCACCCGGAACTCGGCATCGTCCCCCCCAACAGCTTCATCCCCATTGCCGAAGAAACCGGACTGATCATCCCTCTGGGACAAAAAATATTCGAACTTGCCTTTACCGACTTCGTGAGGTGGTTGTCCCGCTTCTCCCTGGCCGATAAGCTCTGCCTGAGCATCAATCTCTCGGTCAAGCAGCTTTTTGAAAAAGACTTTGTCGAAAAAATAAGGACAATGGCCGCCGAGGCCGGGCTGCCCCTTGAAAAGGTCAATCTCGAAATCACCGAAAGCATTTTCATTGATAACACGACCCAAGTTTTACAGACAATCAACAAGCTCAAAAAATTAGGAATTTCGATTTCGATAGATGATTTCGGCACCGGCTACTCGTCTTTAAAATACCTCAACCAGTTTTCCATCGACCTCGTGAAGATAGACAAGCTTTTGACCAAGAACATCACCAGTGACAAGACCAATTTCAACATAGTCAACTCCATGCTGGAATTATGCGCAAAACTGGATATCAAGGTCATGGCCGAAGGGATCGAAGAACTCCATCAGCTGGACAAGCTGAAGGAGATGAAGTGCCACCTCGGACAGGGCTTTTACTTCGCCCCTCCGCAAAACAAGAAAGTCATCGAGCAGATGCTCCTGCAGGAAAATACCGGCCGGAATTGGCCCCTGGTTCACGGTTGAAAACCAGGGAAGGAGGGCTTAAGATCTTACGATAACAGGAAGAGATCAGCCACCACCCCGAAACAGAGCACCAGCGCGATCAGGCCGTTCAGGGTGAAAAAGGCCAGATTGACACGGCTCATGTCATCCGCGGAAACCAGTCGATGCTCAAAGAGCAGCAGACTGCTGACCAGAAACCAGATCACGAAGTACAATTCTCCGAGAGAAGCTGTCCAGCCGGCCAGCAGGAAGAACAGGGCAGCCAGCAGGTGGGAAAGAGTGGATAAATGCAGGGAGCCCGGGAGATCCAGACAGGCCGGAGCCGACTTCAAGCCCAGACTGCGGTCGAAGTCCTGATCCTGACAGGAATAGAGGATGTCGAATCCAGCCACCCAGAACAGGACCCCGAAAAAAAACATGACTGCCGGCAGGGAAAGTTCCGGCTCGAAGGCCAGCCAGCCGCCCACCGGGGCCAGACCGAGTACCGACCCCAACCAGAAATGGCAGAGCCAGGTCATTTTTTTGCTGTAGCTATAGAGTCCGGACCAGATCAGGGCCAAAGGGGAAAGCAGCAGGCAGGTCTGATTCAGGCCGGCACAGCTCAGAATAAAAAGTAAGCCCATGGCCAGGGTCAGGCCCCAGGCCTGGAACACGGGCATTTCCCCGGTCACCAGAGGGCGGTTTCTGGTCCTTGGATTCTGGGCGTCGATCTTTCGGTCAAGGAGACGGTTGACCCCCATGGCAAAGGACCTGATGGCCACCATGGCCAGGATCACCAGCAGCAGCTTGTTCCACCCGGGCCAACCGGTTGCGGCCAGGAACAAACCGATCAGGGCAAAAGGCAGGGCAAAGATCGAATGCTCGATCTTGACCATGCGGCAGTAGGTCTTGAGCATTTAATTCATTTTACGGAAAGACTTCGGGAGGAATCCGGCCCTCAAAGGGGTGCTGTCTCACTCACATTGGCACAGAGGATTCTCTTGTCCGTCATTCCGGCGGAAGCCGGAATCCAGTCAGACGATGCTATGATATAAGTCCTTCCAAGCAGGGTTACCACCTTCAATCATTCGCAGTTTCCGGACTCGCTTCCATATCCACTTCCTGTACCCTTTCTCCTGTATTCCGGCCTCCGCCGGAATGACGGAATTGACCCAGAGAACGCGACAAGATTGTTCTTTTTCCTCATTTCCAACCCTTCAAACCCATAAGTACGCAAAAAGCGGATGAACCCAAAATAGCCCTGTGACCGGGTCGCATTCTGTGACTGTGCTTTCCGCTCGGCAATCCTCAATCTTCAATTCTTCTCCAGGACCTCGACCTTTAAAAACCTCCTCTTGCCGCATTTCAAGACATGCTCGCCGTTTGAGAGCGGATAAGCGGGATCCATGATCTTTTGGCCGTCCTTGGTCACCGCCCCTTGTTTGCACAGCCGCTTGGCCTCCCCTTTTGATTTGAAGAGCCCGGACTGGGCCATGACCTCCAGAACCGAGTTCTGCTCTCCCGGCCTGACCCGGATCAGCGGCATATCCTCCGGCAGTTCCTGCCCGGAAAAGATCCGGTTGAATTCTTCTTTGGCCCTTTGAGCCGATTCCCGGCTGTGAAACCGTGCGGTGATCTCCAGGGCCAGCTCCTCCTTGACCGTTTTGGGATGCAGCCGGCCAGCCTCGATTGCCTGTCTGAGTTCTTCGATTTCCTGGAGGCTCTTGTCCGAGAGCAGCTCGTAGTACCTGAACATGAGTTCATCTGAAACGGACATCAGTTTTCCGAACATCTCCCCTGGAGCCTCTTCAATGGCCACATAATTGCCCAGGGATTTGCTCATCTTCTGCACTCCGTCCAGTCCCTCCAGGATGGGCATGGTCAGTATGACCTGGGGCTCGAGCCCCTCCTGTCTCTGCAGAGTCCTGCCGACTAAGAGATTGAACTTCTGGTCTGTTCCTCCGAGTTCAACATCTGCCTTCATGGCAATGGAATCGTATCCCTGGGCCAGAGGATAGAGGAATTCATGGATGGAAATGGGCTGATTGTTGATAAACCGGTTGTGGAAGTCATCCCGCTCCAGCATTCTGGCCACTGTGTATTTCGAGCAGAGCTGAACAAAGTCGTAGGCCGTGAATTGTTCCATCCAGGTCGAGTTGAAAAGTATCTCGGTCCTTTCCGGATCCAGGATTCGAAAAATCTGTTTCTTGTAAGTCTCCGCGTTTTCGATCACCTCTTGCCGGGACAAGGCTTTTCTGGTTTCGGATTTACCGCTGGGGTCACCGATCAGCCCGGTGAAATCACCGATCAGAAAGAGGACGGTATGCCCGAGGATCTGAAAATGTCTCAATTTCTGAATGAGGACCGTGTGTCCGAGATGCAGGTCAGGGGCGGTTGGATCGAATCCGGCCTTGACGCGCAAGGGCTTCCCGCGTCTGAGTTTGGTAATAAGCTCCTGTTCATCGATTATCTCCTCGCTTCCCCGCCTGATCAATTCGAGACTGGCCTCAACATCGTATTGCATCTATCTCGCACCCTCACCTTCATCAGGTTATATTATCGGACCTTTAACCCACCGTCCTTTTCTGCTTCCCCAAGGAGTGAGAACCTTGCTTTGAAATGGGTTCCAGGTTCTCGGTTCACGACTAGAGGGTTAAGAAAATTCACAGTTCACGGTTCACGGTTGAAGAGGAAATACAGCAGTTCCGTCCTCTTTCCACTTCCTCTTGTGAAACTTCACGTAAGATACTGTAGTTTTTGACTCGATCAGACTGGCAGCTGTGGACTTGAGCTTTATTAGTGCAGCAGCATGCCTGTGTATTATAATAAATATTCGATAGTTATATGTCAGCACAGCCAGAGGCAGGGCCTGACCTCTCTCTTCTTCCCTACCCCGGCATTTCCCAGGCCTGCAGGCTGTTTGTTCTCCCGCTTTCTGCGTCGATGTCCAGCAGCACCCCCTGAAGCCGGCATTCTCCTCCGGCCAGGACGAAACGTTGCGGCAGTCCCTGGACAAAGCCCCGCTGAACCGTTTCCGGGTCCATCCCCAAAACCGAATGGCAGGGGCCGCACATGCCCAGGTCGGTGATATAGCCGGTCCCGCCGCTCAGGATCTGGGCATCACTGGTCTGGACATGGGTATGGGTTCCCAGCAGAGCACTGACCCTGCCTCCAAGATAATAGCCCAGGGCCTTTTTTTCCGAAGTGGCCTCGGCATGGAAGTCGACCAGGACGATATCCGCCTCCTGCTTCAGCTCCTTGAGTATACTTTCGGCGGTTCTGAAAGGACAGTCAACCGGCGACATAAAGACCCGGCCCAGGAGGTTGACCACCCCGACCCGGAGCCTGTTGACTGCAAAGAGACTGTAGCCCCTCCCGGGGGCATCGGGTGGATAATTGGCCGGCCTGAGCAGCCATCCGGTTTCATCAAGAAAGTTGTAGATTTCCCTGTGCTTCCAGATATGATTTCCGGACGTGAGAATATCTATCCCGGCTTGATGCAGTTCTCTGGCGTTTTTCGGGATAAGGCCCAGCCCTCCGGACGCGTTCTCGGCATTGGCCAGGATAAGATCGAGACCCAAATCCCGGCGCAGGCAGCTTATGTTTTCCATAACCGCCTTCCGGCCCGGCTTACCGACGATATCGCCTAGAAACAGGGTACGCATTCAGTTTATTTCGCGTAGTGGACAGCCCTTTTTTCCCGGATACATGTAACCTTGATCTGTCCGGGATAGGTCAGTTTCTCTTCCACCGCCCTGGCGATATCCCGGCTGATGGTGTAGGTCTCGTCTTCGCTCACCTTGTTGCAGTCGACCATCACCCTGAGTTCTCTCCCGGCCTGAATGGCGTAGACCTTGCCCACCCCTTTAAAATTTATGGCCACATTTTCCAGATCTTCGAGCCGCTTGACATAATTCTCCAGCAGCTCCTTCCGGGCTCCGGGTCTGGCCCCGGACAGACTGTCCGCGGCCTGGACCAGGACGGCCAGGACCGAAGCCGGCTGCACATCCTCGTGATGAGCGGCTATGGCGTGAATAATGTCCTTGGACTCATTGTATTTCTTGGCCAGATCCGCTCCGATGACCGCATGGGGTCCTTCTACCTCGTGATCAACGGCCTTGCCGATGTCATGCAGCAAACCGGCCCTCTTGGCCTTTTTTTCATCCATCTTCAGTTCCGCGGCCATGATCCCGCAGAGAGAGGAGACTTCCAGGGAATGATGGAGTACGTTCTGGGAAAAACTGGTCCTGAAATACAGTTGGCCTAGCAGACGGACCAGCTCGGGATGGATGCCGTGGACTCCGACATCAAAAGTGGCCTGCTCTCCTTTCTCCCGCAGCTTGACTTCCATTTCCTTATCCACCTTCTTGACCACGTCCTCTATCCTGGCCGGGTGGATCCGGCCGTCTCCGATCAGCCTTTCCAGGACCTGCTTGGCCTTTTCCCGGCGCAGCGGGCTGTGGGCTGATATGACCACGGTCTCCGGGGTGTCGTCGACAATGAAATCCACCCCGGTGGCTGCTTCCAGGGATCTGATATTCCGTCCTTCCCTGCCGATAATCCTGCCCTTCATGTCTTCGCTCGGCAACTCCACGGCCGAGACCGAATACTCGGAGACATGGTCCCCGGCATAGCGTTGAATAGCGGTTGCCAGAACTTCCCTGGATTTCCTGTCGGCGCTCTCCTTGGCTTCCATCTCGATCTGCCGGATCATGCGCGCCGCTTCATGCCGGGTCTTGCTTTCAATATCGGCAAACAGCCTTTTCTTGGCCTCTTCCGCTGTCAGCCCGGAAATCTCTTGAAGTTTCTGCTCCTGTTCAGCCAGAATATGCTGGCATTGCTTCTCCTTTTTCTCCAGATCCCGCTCCGATTTCGACAATCTCTTTTCCCACTCGACCAGATCGCTGTCCTTCTTGGCGGCCCGTTCCTGCTTTGCTTCCAGCCGCTCTTCTTTTTGCTGCAGCCTGTCTTCCTGTTTCTTGACGATATTTTCCCGGCTTCTGATTTCCTGTTCCAGACCCTTCTTTAGATTTTGCAGCTCTTCCTGACCCTGAAGCAGTAATTCTTTCTTTTCAGCCCTGGCTTCCTTTTCGGCATTCTCGATGATTTTTCTGGCCTGGCTGTTCGCCTCAGCCATTTTCTTGCCTGTTAAAAACTGGAGCAGGACATATCCAGCCACCAGTCCCACCAACACACCGGATAGGGCCACAAATAGCATTTCCATGTAGATTATTCTCCTTTATGTCCTCAGACCCCTTCTGGAAGGTCTGTTAAAAAAATAGGGCATCCGTGTTGATAGGGATAAGGACGGACAGGAGAAGAAAGACGGGTACTGAAGGTGGTGTTTTGCATGTCCGGGTTGAACCCGGTATCATGCAGAGCAAGAGACAATTCCTGAGGACCTGCCGTGAAGTCTACATCTGTAGATTTCCGGCTCTCGGTTATTATCCGCTCTACGTCACACCCCGGGAATCATTTATGACTATACCCCGGGGATAAGTGTTGAAGGCACTTTTGAACCTGGTAATACCAGGTGGGTTTCTCTGACAACCATCAGGTTCCCCGGTCAAGCCAGGTTTACACAACAGGTTGTAAGAAGAGACTCCCTATTTTGAGGTGTTGGCTCAAAAATGAAACCTGCAATCACTAAAACCCCCAGGGGATAGTCCTGGTCGAAACAATCCCGGAATCAGTTGGTCGCACCATCTATCACTTGCAAAAGTTGATCGATTTTTTCCTCTGTACTGCCCAGCCGCTGACTCGTCTGAATCAGCTCGTCAGCCAGGCTCAGGGCGACCAGAATAAGAAGCTTTTCAGTGCTCAGCCTGGACCCCCGTTCGTTTAAACCATTATAACGATCCCTTATCAGCCTTTCAGCTTCTCTTATCCGTTCATCATCCGCATTTGTCTTGAACGAAACCTCCTGCCCCAGAAGGTTCATTTTGTAACTCGCCATTAGTTACTGTATATCTATTTCTTGGATTTTTTGCAAGAGGTTATCCAACCCCTGGACAACTTTTTCCTTGGCCTGTTGCTCCTGCTGCAGCCTTTCCCTGAGCTCACTGTTTTCAGTTTCGAGCTCCTTGAGACGACGCAGCAGATCATGAATTTTTTGTTCAAATTTTTCGAATAGTTCCATCAAAATCAACCGCTTCAAACCGAAACGCTTGTAAACCAGGTTTCTCTGGTTTGCCTGGCAGAGATCATGCCCCTGCTCTTTTATCCAAAGGCCGCTCGAACCGACTCCCGGATTCGGCTACATCCGCCTTAACCTGCTTACTTCTTCCTGCGGACCAGATGTTTCTGTTTGGCCCTGGCCACAGCCAGTGTTTTTTCCGGAACATCCTTGGTCACAACAGACCCGGCCCCGATCAGACTGTTCTGCCCGACTTTGACCGGCGCAACCAGGGCGGTATTGCTTCCAATGAAGACCTGATTCCCGATATGGGTCAGGTGCTTGTTTTTTCCGTCGTAATTACAGGTGATTGTTCCAGCGCCGACATTGACCCCTTCACCCAGGTAGGCGTCCCCGATGTAGCTCAAGTGATTGACCTTGCAGCTCTTATCCAGGACAGCTTTTTTGATTTCCACGAAATTACCGACCCTGGACCCTGCCTTCAGTTCAGCTTCCGGCCTCAGCCTGGCAAAAGGGCCGACTTGGCAGCTTGGCCCCACTTTGACCCCTTCCAGGTGGGAAAAGGCCCTGACCCGGGCGTTTGGGCCAAACAGGCCGTCCTTGATCCAGATATGGGAATCCAGCCTGACGCCCCTTTCCATGAAGCTCTGGCCGTAAAGCTCGACTGGACCGGTCATCTCCACGCCGGGTTCAATAAAAACAGTGGGAGCGATTCGAACCTGGCCGGGATTATGGATGACCACGCCCCTGTCCAGCCAGTGATCGACGATCTCCTGCCTCAAGGCCTCTTCAGCCTGGATCAGTTCTCTGGGACTGTTCACGCCGAGAAAATCATGATTCGATCCTCCTTTGACGGCGGCCACTCTTTTTTGCTCCCGGACCAGAAGATCGACCAGCTGGGTGATATAGTACTCGCCCTGCTGGTTTTGATTGGTCAAGTTCCTGACATAGGGTTTTATCCCGGCCAGATCCAGGCAATAAATGCCGCTGTTGACCTCCCGGATTTTCAGGTAGCGATCGTTGTCCTTGATGTCCTTTTCTTCCAGGATCGAGAGGACCCGGCCGTCTTCACCCCTCAGCACCCGGCCGTAGCCTGCGGGCCTTGCAAGCTCCAGGGTTAAAAACCCCAGCACCGCCTGCTGGCGGCGGGTTTCCCGAATAAGTGACTCCAGGGGTTCGGACTTGATCAGGGGGACATCACCGTTGACCACCAGACACCAGGGGCACCCGTGCCCGGAAAGGGCTTGCAGGGAGCATTGCAGGGCGTGCCCGGTCCCGAGCTGCTCGTTCTGGACTATAAACCGGCCGGATTGATCCGGGAAAACGTCCTGAATCAGTTCCTGCCTGTAGCCGACCACGGTGCTGATTTTGTCCGCTGCAAGCAAGGGCTCCACTGCCCGGTAGACATACCTGAGCATCGGGGTATCCAGCAACGGCTGCAGGACCTTCGGGTAATCCGATTGCATCCGGGTCCCTTTGCCCGCGGCCAGGATCAAGCCGCAGACATCCTGGAAATGGGTGCCCTCATTTCCGTTTTCTTGCATCAAAGACATGTTCATAAATCCTGTATCCTATCTCATAGAATCAAGATTCTGCGGGGTCCGCTCCGTGTAAATCTGGGTTACGATAACTTCATCACCTTCAAGTTGCAAGCCACAAAAAAAGCAGATCCAAGGATCTGCTTTTTTTGTGTTATCCCGGTAAGAGATGAAACCGGCGCGTGCCTAGAGAGATCAGATAACAAAGTTTCCAGGAATCAGCCGACGGCTTTTTCCTTAAGGGATATCCGTTGAATCGCCCGTTTGAGCGCGACCTCGGCCCGCGTATAATCGATTTTGTCCTTTTGCCGGGCAAGTCTCTCTTCAGCCCTTTCCTTGGCTTTCCTGGCCCTGGTCAGGTCGATGTCTTCGGCCTTTTCCGCGCTTTCAGCCAGGATGGTCAAGGAATCCGGCGAGACTTCGGCGAATCCCCCGGAGACGAAGATGTACTTGACCGATCCCTCCTTGCGATAATACAGGGAGCCGATCGCCAGAGCGGAGAGGAAGGGGATGTGGTTGGAAAGCACACCGAACTGCCCCTGCACACCGGGGACCCCGACATAATCCACCTCTTCACTCAGAATCAACTGATCCGGAGTGACGATCTCGAACTTGATTGTATTGGCCATAATTCATTCCCAAGGTTACTGGTTGGCCCTTTCAACGGCCTCTTCAATGGTGCCGACCATGTAAAAAGCCGATTCCGGCAAGGCATCGTGCTTGCCTTCCAGGATCTCCTTGAAGGCCTTGATGGTGTCTTCGGTCTTGACATAGGCCCCCGGGGTCCCGGTGAACTGCTCCGCCACATGGAAAGGCTGCGACAGAAAGCGCTGGATCTTCCTGGCCCGGCCCACGGTGAGCTTGTCTTCATCCGAGAGCTCCTCCATACCCAGAATGGCGATGATGTCCTGGAGCTCCTTGTATTTCTGCAGGATCTGCTGGACCTGTCTGGCGGTATTGTAATGCTCCTGGCCAAGCACATTGGGATCGAGAATGCGGGAGGTCGAATCCAGGGGATCCACCGCCGGATAAATTCCCAGCTCGGCGATCTGCCTGGAAAGGACCAGGGTCCCGTCCAGATGTGAGAAGGTGGTAGCCGGAGCCGGGTCGGTCAAGTCGTCGGCCGGGACGTAAATGGCCTGGACCGAAGTGATCGAGCCCTTGTCCGTGGAGGTGATGCGTTCCTGGAGTTCGCCGAGGTCTGTGCCCAGAGTCGGCTGATAGCCCACCGCGGACGGCATGCGGCCTAAAAGGGCCGAGACTTCCATGTTGGCCTGAGTAAAGCGGAAAATATTATCGATAAACAAAAGGACGTCCTCGTTTTGTTCATCACGGAAATACTCGGCTTCAGCCAGAGCGGTCAGGGCGACCCGGGCCCGGGCTCCCGGCGGTTCGTTCATCTGGCCGTAGACCAGGGAGGCGTTGGGCAGGACTCCGGCCTCTTTCATCTCCAGATAGAGATCGTTTCCTTCCCTGGTCCGCTCCCCGACGCCGGCAAAGACCGATTTTCCGCCGTGCTGTTTGGCGATGTTGTTGATCATCTCCATGAGAATGACCGTCTTGCCCACCCCGGCCCCGCCGAACAGCCCCATCTTGCCGCCTTTGGGAAAAGGAATGAGCAGGTCGATGACCTTGACCCCTGTTTCCAGGAGTTCGACATCGGTCGACTGCTCCACAAAAGAGGGAGCAGGCCTGTGGATGGGATAGAAGTTTTCCGACTCAACCGGACCGAGTTCATCGACCGGCCGGCCGACCACATTCAGGATCCTGCCCAGGGCCGGATCGCCCACCGGAACGCTGATGGGACTACCTGTGTCCACGCACTCCATCCCTCTGACCAGACCTTCGGTGGCGTCCATGGCCACGCAACGGACCACATTGTCCCCAAGCTGCTGGGCCACTTCGACAACCAGCTCCTCTTCGGCCGGCCGGTTCGGGTCCTTGACCCGGACCGCGTTCAGGATGCTGGGCAGCTGCCCCTCTGGAAACACTATATCCAGCGTGGCTCCGATCACTTGGGATATCTTACCTTTTTTCTCACTCATTACGGCCCCCTTTTACCCTTTTAAAGCTTCAGCACCGCCGACGATATCCAACAGTTCGGCAGTAATGGCTGCTTGTCGTGCTTTGTTATATGCTAAGGTCAGATTGGTGATCATTTCGTCGCAGTTGTTGCTGGCATTGTCCATGGCGCTCATCCGGGCCGCATGTTCACTGGCCGAGGTTTCCAGGAGTCCCCTGTAGACCTGGACCTTGACAAACCTGGGAAGCAGTTCGGACAAGATCCCTTCCACCGATGGTTCATACATGAACTGGGCGGCGCCTCCCTCCTGCGGTTCGGCCTCCTCCGGACTGACCGGGAGGAGCTTCAAAACGTTCGGCGCCTGTTTGGCCACGCTGACGAAACGCCCGAAGACCAGATGGACTTCGTCCACCTCCTGGTCCTGATAGGCCCTTATCAATTCACTGCCAAGCTCACTGGCCAGGGAAAAATCAAATCCGTCCATGCAGTCCTGGTATCTCTTCACCAGGTCGTATCGACTCTTGCGGCCTGCATTGACCGCCTTTTTCCCGACCGAGTAAAACTTGACGTCTTGTCCCAGGCCTTTTTTTTCTGCGGCCAGTTTCATGGCCTCGTTGATCAAGTTGGTGTTAAAGGCCCCGCACAACCCCCGATCGGAGGTTATAAGCATGATTCCGGTCGTCTTGACCTCTTCCCTGATTTCCAGCAGAGGATGGGCCCCGGATTCCGCCCCGGAAGCCATCTCACCCATCAGGCCGTAATATTTCTCGGCATAGGGCCGGAATCGCTCGATTCTCATCTGGGCTTTGCGCAGTTTGGCCGAGGCCACCATATTCATGGCTTTGGTGATCTGCTTGGTCTTTTTTACAGAGGCGATTTTATTCTGTACATCCTTCAAGGAAGGCATGGATTACCCCTTTTGTCTAAGCTTGAAACGACTTCTTGAATTCCAGGATCGCGCTTTTCAGATGCTCTTCGGTCTCGGCGTCAAGATCCCCCTTGTCCTTGATCGTGGCCAGGACTTCCGGCTTGGAACTGCGCATGAATTCCAGGCATTCCGATTCAAAGCGACGCACGTTGTCCACGTCGACATCGTCCAGATAGCCCTTGGTTCCGGCATAGAGCACGGCCACCTGCTCCTGGACCGGCATGGGCTGATACTGGTCCTGTTTCAGAAGCTCCATCATCCTCTTGCCCCGTTCCAGCTTCTCCTGGGTGGCTTTGTCCAGGTCCGAGCCGAACTGGGCAAAGGCGGCCAGCTCCCTGTACTGGGCCAGATCGAGACGAAGAGTCCCGGCCACTTTTTTCATGGCCTTGGTCTGGGCGCTTCCCCCGACCCGGGAAACAGACAACCCGACATTGATGGCCGGCCTGAATCCGGCGAAGAACAGACTCGGTTCCAGATAGACCTGGCCGTCGGTAATGGAAATGACGTTGGTCGGGATGTAGGCCGAGACGTCGCCGGCCTGGGTTTCGATGATGGGCAGTGCGGTCAGCGATCCCCCGCCCTGTTCGTCGTTGAACTTGGCCGCACGCTCCAGGAGTCTGGAATGGAGGTAGAAAATATCGCCGGGAAAGGCTTCGCGTCCCGGAGGACGTCTAAGGAGCAGGGACATCTGCCGGTAGGCCACGGCCTGTTTGGAGAGGTCGTCATAGATGATCAGGGCGTGCTTGCCGTTGTCCCTGAAGTATTCGGCCATGGTGCAGCCGGCGTAGGCGGAAATGAACTGCAGCGGGGCTGGCTCGGAAGCCGTGGCCGAAATAATGGTCGTATATTCCAGGGCCCCGTTCTTTCTGAGGACATCGGCCACCAGGGCCACCGTGGATTTCTTCTGCCCGATGGCCACATAGAAACAGTGGACGTCGGTCTCTTTCTGGGCCAGGATGGCGTCTACGGCGATGGCCGTTTTTCCGATCTGCCGGTCCCCGATGATCAATTCCCGCTGGCCGCGTCCGATGGGGGTCATGGCGTCGATGGATTTCAAGCCGGTGGCCATGGATTCCTTGACCGGCTGCCTGGCGATGATTCCGGGGGCCTTGATCTCGACCAGCCTGCTCTCCTCCATGGAGATCGGTCCCAGACCGTCCAGGGGGTTGCCCACCGGATCGATGACCCGGCCGGTGACCGCATCTCCGACCGGCACGGAAAAAACGGTTCCGGTCCGCTTGACTGTATCACCCTCATTGATGTGGGTGTCTTCGCCGAGCAGGGCCACTCCGACGCTGTCCTCGTTCAGGTTCAGGGCCAGACCGTAAACGTTGCCCGGGAACTCCAGGAGCTCCATGGCCATGCAGTTTTCCACCCCGTAAACCGTGGCGATGCCGTCCCCGACCGAGAGCACGACCCCGGTCTCGGTCATCTCCATCTTCTGTTCGTAGTTCTTGATCTGATCTTCAATAATCCGGCTTATTTCATCGGCTTTGATTTGCATAGCGTCCCTCACCCCTTTTTGATTTGTTCCTTTAGCTGATCCAGCTGGGCCCGCAAGCTGGCATCATACACCTTGTCCCCCACCTTGAGCACCAAACCGCCAAGGATATCTTTATCCGATTGATATTCCAGGACCAGTTTCTGGGAAAGCTGTCCCTCCAGCTGTTTCTTGACCTTGTCCTGCCTGGCCTTGGCCAGCTCGATGGCCGTGATCAGTTTCCCGCGGAGGATACCCGACCTGACATCCAGCAGTGCGCTGTAGGTATGCTGGATGTCCGGGAAGTTCCCCAAGCGCTTTTTATCGGCCAGAAACAGGCAGAAACTCTGAATGGTCCGGCTCAGTTCCAGCTTCTGCATGATCTTCTGGAGAATCTCCTTCTTGTCACCGGTCTTGATGATGGGATTCTTAAATATCTTCAAAAGATGAGGCGAGGCTTCGATCACGGATGCTATCTGGGAGAGTTCCCGGCCATATCTGTCCAGCTCCTTATCCCCCTGCTCCTGCCCCAGTGCAAACAAGGCCCTTGCGTATCTTTTGGCAATGACTTGTTCCTTCAATTGAGCACCACCTTTGTTAGATAATTATCGATGAGCTTTTCCTGATCCTTCTTGCCCAGCTTTTCTTTGATCATCTTCTCGGCTGAATCGACAATCTCATCCGCCATCTCCGAACGCAGGGCGTCCATGGTCTGCCGCCTTTCCTGTTCGGCCTTCATCCTGGCCTGCTTCTTGATTTTTTCGGCATCTTCCCGGGCTTTGGCGATAATGCCCTGGCGCAGGGATTCTCCCTGTTTTTTGGCCTGGTCGATGATCTCCTGGCGCTTGGACTCCATGTCCGAGATACTCTTTTCGACTTCAGAAAGTTTGGACTTTGCCTTGGCTTTCCTGTTCTCCAGGTCTTCCAGCTCGGAACTGATCTGCTGACGGCGCCCGGAGAAAAACTCCTTGATCTTTTTTCCGGCCAGCTTATAGATGACGGCGGCAAACAAGACAAAGTTCAGCACCCGCCAGGCAAAATCCTTCCAGGCTGCAGCACTGGAAGCCTCTCCTCCGTTTTCAGCCGCCCAGGCGCTGACCGCCAGTATAAGGGCCGTACCTGTAATCAGCCAGATAATCTTTGCTTTTCTCAATGCTTCTCCCTCCTTATGTTCCGATTTTATGCATTGATGAGCACCTTGTCCGTAACCTTTGAAGCATAACCCTTGACCTGCTTCTTCAGGTCTCCCCTGGCCTTGTCCCTTTCCGAAGCTATCTCCTGTCTGGCTGCGCCGAGTTCCTGGCTGCCCTCTTCCCCGGCCTCGGACAGGATCTTCTTCTCTTCCTGTACGGCTTTTGTCTTCAGGTCGGTGCGGACCTGATCCCCTTCCTTGCGGGCCTTGTCCAGAGCAGCTTGATAATCCTCAACCTTTTTTTCCGATTGGCTGCTGAATTCCTCGATCTCACTCAGCTCGGCAGACATCCTTTCCCTGCGTTTTCTGGAGATCTCCCGGATGGGGCGATAGACCAGAAAATTGAGAATCGCCAGTAAAACCAGAAAATTCACCAGCTGAACGAAAAAGGTCAGATTCAGTTCGATCATGCCGCCTCCTCACTAAAATTAAGATTGAAAATTATAGAGTGAATATTGCTGATATTTAAATATCCAATGAGTTATCAAGAAAGCGAGAACAGAGTTAAAGCCAATTTTTTTAATGGCATAAAAGTCTGAAACCCTGATGCTGTCTGCGATAAAGGGCGCCTGCACCCTTTTACTTTGTGAAAAATGTTACAAATGAAAGTCTGTCTACCTCATTTCACAATGCCTGTCAAAGATTTTTTCGTAAAACCTGCAGGGAAAAATACCCCCTGACCTCTTTTGTGAAACTCCATCCCAGCATGCAACCCTCCGCCCTCTGCCTTCTGCCCTCTTCCCTCTTCCCCAAGCCCTATGCTCCACGCCCTCTGCTTCTTAATTCCAGCATCTCGGGCTGTCCTCCGCCTTCCGCCTCTGCCCTCCGTCCACCGTCCACCGTCCTCTTCTCCAAATCTTCGAGTAGACCGGGGACTTCAAATGGTATTAGAATCAGAAGCACTAGCAGACTTCTGTTGAACGCCTCGTCGCACGCGACTACTACGTGTCTGGTGCCCTGAGTTCAACGCCTTTCGTTGCACCCCGGCCCCTCACAGAACCGGACAAGCGGATTTCCCATACATCCGGCTCCTCGGTTTGTCTTTCAGCGAGCCTCCGTTCTACGACACGGATTCAGGTCTTTGCGAACTCTGGGTTCGGGCCATTTCACCCAGGTTAGTGCCTGTTCGAAACCTGCCCAGGTGTATGCCTTGCGCTGGCTCTTACGGTTGAGCCATTTCAGCAGAATGCGTTTTGCGCAATAGACAAAGTAGCTACACCTCTCCAGATTGTCTGTGATGGCGT
>JAIPDR010000272.1 GCA_021737615.1 Desulfohalobiaceae bacterium
GAAAAGGACTGAGATCCCCATTGAGCCCCGCTTCAATCACCTCTTCGATCTTGTGGTTTCTGGGGATGAATACCGGGTTCAGGCTGTTCATGTGTTTTTTGATCGCCCCGGCTTCCAGATCCTGACTGTGTATCCTTTTGTTCCAGGCCTGGTAAAAGTCTTGAAATGAATCCCAGGGTCATCCAGCCGGTCACGAGCTCAACCTGTGCCCGGGCGACTTTGCGGAAAAATTGAAGAGGGATCTCGGAATCATTCTGAATTTCGGGGTAATGCCTCTGAATGGAGTAGTTTGTCAAGAGCTTGAGGTTGTCCAGGTCCTGGTTTGCGGCAAAAAATTCAATCGACTAACCCGAAGATCTCAGCCGATCTCAGACTTCCCGTCTTCCGTCCGGAAGGTTCCTGAATCCCGGCAGCTGAAAATGTCATCGCCTGCACGGCGATATGCAGACAATACGTTCATATCTGCATGGCGTAGCCTTTTGGCCGGCAGCAGCTCTTAATCTGCCGGCCAAATAGTTTCCATTCGCCTGCCCTATGAAACAACGCGAAGCGTTCCTGCTTGCAGGGTTTCATGGGGGCGCCCATTCGCGTGATTCGCGGGCCAACTCTGTGGAGTGCATCTTGCCATATTTTTATTTTTTGCCTTGACAGACTTCAGATAAACTATACTATTTTAGTATAGAATAAAATTAGACAAGTTCCTGGAGGTGAATCATGAAATTTGTCGAGAACATGACCCCGGACGAGACGCTCGACCTGGTCTGCCGAATGTGCCCCATGCATTTGATCGAGCCGGGTGACAAGCTCAAGTGTCTGAAAAAAGGACAAGTTCTTGAAGTCCTCACCGATTACGACCAGGCCCTGGACGACATACCCGATTGGTGCGCCCGTTGCGGTCAACGGTTCATCGGTGTCGAAGAGGACGAGGACTGCTACAAGATATACATTCAGAAGGTGAAGGATTCGGAGCAGAGCGACTCCAAAACGCCCTAATCTGCAACAAAAAGAGGTACTGTATGCAACCGGTCTATATGGATCACGCCTCGGCAACCCCGGTCCGGAAAGAAGCCCTGGAGGCCATGCTTCCCTATTTCGACAGGAAGTTCGCCAACCCCTCCACTGTCTACGACCTGGGAACGGATGTGCTCAAGGACATCGAAGAGCATCGGGAGAAAGTCGCCGGACTCATCGGAGCCTCCCCCACGGAAATCATCTTCACCTCCTCCGGGGCCGAAGCCAACAACTACGCGGTGAAGGGGATTCCCCTGGCCCACAAAAAAAAAGGAAATCACGTCATCATCTCCAGAATTGAGCATCATTCCGTGCTCAATGCTGCCAGGTTCCTGGAACGTTTTGATTACGAGGTCACCTACCTTCCGGTGGACGAGTATGGACGCGTTGACCCCGACAGGCTGGAGCGGGCGATACGTCCTGAAACCGTTCTGGTCTCCATCATGCACGGCAACAACGAGATTGGGACGCTCCAACCACTGTCCGAGCTCGCGGCCGTCTGCAAATCCAAGGGGGTGCTCTTTCATAGCGATGCCGTGGCCACGGCCGGTCTCATCCCGGTGGACGTGAGCCGGCTGGAGGTGGATCTTTTGAGTCTTTCCGCGGCTCAGCTCCGCGGACCCAAAGGAGTCGGCGCCCTGTACGTCCGGGGCAACACCCGGGTCATGCCGCTGATCCACGGCGGCATTCAGGAACGGGGGAGGCGGGCCGGTACGGAGAATGTCCCGGGGATCATCGGCTTCGGCACCGCGGCTGAGCTGGCCTCGAAAGAGCTCAGGAAGAACATGGACACGGTCTCGACCCTGCGCAACGAGCTCAAAGCGGGCCTGCAGGATTCGATCAGCTGCATACAGTTCACCGGTCATCCTGAACAACGGCTGCCCGGACATCTCAGCCTGTGCATCGAGGCCATCGAGGGGGAATCGATCATCTTCATGCTCAGCAAGAAGGGAATCTATGTGAACACCGGTTCGGCCTGCGCCTCCAAGGCCCTGAAGACCTCACCCGTGCTCACGGCCCTGTCCATCAAGCCGGAGATCGCCCACGGCTCCGTGGTCTTCACCCTGAACGAGACCAATTCCCGGCAGGATGTCGAGTATGCCATCGGGACGCTTCCGCCGATCGTGAACAAGCTCAGATCCTACTCCCCGCTCTGGCAGGAGAAGGTCCAGGCCGAATCGTGACCCAGCAGGCAGCCGGCCGCCTCTGCGCTTGCCGCTCAGGTTCGGCATTTTATAACCAATGAACAAGTCAGGAGAGAGACGATGTACAGCGAAAAAGTCATGGATCATTTTTCAGATCCAAGAAACATGGGGGCCATGGATGATCCGGACGGTGTGGGCGAAGTGGGCAACCCGGTCTGCGGGGACGCCATGACGGTCTACATCAAGGTCAAGGACGACAAGCTCCAGGATGTCAAGTTCAAGACCTTCGGCTGCGTTGCCGCCATCGCCGTGTCGAGCATGGTCAGCGAACTGGCCAGGGGATTGAGCCTCGAGGAGGCCAAACGCATCTCGAAACAGGCCATTGCCGACTCCCTGGAAGGGTTGCCCAAGGAGAAGATGCACTGCTCCAACCTCGGCGCTGAAGCCCTGGGCAAGGCCATCGAGGATTACGAACAAAGGGAAACAAAGGGCTGAAAAAGACCGTGAAACCGGCCAGACCGGTGCAAGAGTTTTCAAGAAAAATGTTGACAGAATCTGAAGAATCTTCAGGATGAAGCCATGCGCGTGTTGATGATTTCCGCGAATACAGAACAGATCAACGTGCCGGTCCTGCCCCTGGGCCTGGCCCGGGTGGCCGCGGCCGTGGAACAGGCCGGCCACGAGATCCGGGTCGTCAATCTGATGCGGCCCGAACATGTGAGCCGGGAATTGCCGGGAGCGATCAGCGACTTCGAGCCAGAGGCCATCGGCATCTCGGTCCGCAATATCGACGATCAGAACAGGGATGATCCGACATTCCTCCTGCCCCGGGTCAAGCCGGTAGTCGATGAATGCCGGCGCCTGAGCCAGGCCCCGGTCGTACTGGGCGGTCCGGGCTACAGCATCTTCCCGGGATCGGTCCTGGCTTATCTGGAGGCCGAATACGGCATCCAGGGGCAAGGGGAACGGGCCATGCCCCTGTTGTTGGACAGGATCCGGGCCAGGGAGCCTGTCACGGACATCCCGGGACTCATCCTGCCAGGCGGCCATTTTGGACCGCGGCCCGAGCAAAGCCGCAGCCTGGACGACTCTCCCCTGCCGCGGCCCGGAAAACACCTGATCGTACCCGGCGACGTGGATCCAAAACAGCTGTGGGTGCCCTTTCAAACCCGCATGGGCTGCCCCATGCAATGCAGCTACTGCTCCACGCCGGCCATCGAGGGCCGGACGATGCGCTACCAGTCCCCGGAGCTCGTTGTCGACAACCTCGAGGCGTATGCGGCCGCCGGGTACAGGCGTTTCTTTTTCGTGGACAATGTCTTCAACCTGCCTTCGGGCTATGCCGAAACCATATGCCAGGTTATCACAGAAGCGGATCTGGATATCTCCTGGCAGGCCATCGTTTACCCTCGACATCTGAACCCGCCACTGGTGGAGAAGATGGCCCGGGCCGGATGCACCCATGTCAGCCTGGGATTCGAAAGCGGCAGCAGCAAGATGCTGGCTGGCCTGAACAAACGGTTCACCCCAAAGGAGGTTCGAGAGGCCAACGCGCTCTTCAGGCAGGCCGGCATCGTCAGGACCGGCTTCCTCCTGCTGGGCGGCCCGGGTGAAACCCGGGAAACGGTTGAGGCAAGCCTGGCCTTTGCCGAATCCCTGGATCTGGACGTGGTCAAGCTGACCTGCGGCCTGCGCATCTATCCGGAGACCCTCCTGGCCAGGCAGGCCGCGGCCAAGGGACTGATCGCACCCGGGGCGGATCTGCTGCGGCCGGTCTTCTATCTGGAAGCGGACTTAGACGGCTGGCTGCAGGAAAAGGCGGCCCGGATGGTGGAGGAAAAAGACCACTGGCACAACTGACCGGGTGTTGGACGCCCCCCTTGCCCGGTCTTGGAAGTCCCCTTGCAGTGATGAAGTTGATTCCTGAATCCTGTACCCATTTGTTTGCGGGCGAATCATGCCTTGGGTTCCGCGCAAACTATCGTTACGGAGGCAAAGAACATGCTTTTTTCCGGGCTTGAAGACTGCTTGGTCCGTTCAGCCGCTCCAAAAGACCACAGCCGCATCATCGCGGTTCTTACTGACTGGTGGGATGGCCGCAACCTGACCTCGATGGTCCCGAAAGTGTTTTTGCTGCACTTTCACACCACTTCGCTGATCGCTGAATACAAGGATCAATTGATCGCCTTCCTCATCGGATTCGACTCCCAGGCCTACGCCAACGAGGCCTATATCCACTTCAGCGGTGTCCATCCCGACTTTCGCGGCAGGGGCATCGGTCGTCACCTGTACGGCCGCTTCTTCGAGCGCTGCCGGAAAGAAGGCCGCTTCAACATCAGGGCCTGCACCTCACCGGTCAACCTGGGTTCCATTGCCTTCCACAAAAAAATGGGCTTCGCTCTGGAAGACGGAGGAGGCCGGATCAATGGGATACCGGTATTTTTGGACTACAATAAACCGGGAGATCACAAGGTCCGATTTGCAATCGATTTGTCCGAAGCATAAGGACCTCTCTTGACCATAAGCGGCAGACCAAAACAGGGGCCGAACACGGCAACCCCAGGCTATCAGCGGCGGACTTACGGCCCTGACAGCCCCATGACATGGTTACACGTTTTATCATGACCATCTATTTCGAGAGACAGGCCCGATCCAAAGCGGATCGCACCCGGAGATGGTGGCTGTACACCGAGGAAAGAAAAGAGGGGCCGGCCTGACCTTCAGAGCTCTTTCCCGTACTCCAAAGTTTGGATATTTTTATTCTGACTGGATGATTCAAAAAAAAGGGATGCGAACAAGTTCGCACCCCCTTCGGCTCAGCTGGTTCACGAGCGATCAACCCTTATGTGCGCCTCGCCTTATACTGTTTTCCGATATTCCATGCCCGGGCAATCGATTCTCCGAGTCGCCAATAACTCATGTCAGGGTGTGAGAGGATCAGGGGCTTCATTTTTCGAAAATCCAATTTGCCGTTGGTGAGGTATCCCTCTTC
>JAIPDR010000273.1 GCA_021737615.1 Desulfohalobiaceae bacterium
CCAGAGCCGCCTCCCAGCGATTCAGGTCCATTTTTTCGCCGATGACCCCGGTTGAGGCCGGAAGCACGGCCTCTTTTTCTAGACCAAAGGCCTCGGCCACCAGTTCACAGCTTTGCAGGCAATCGGCCACTCCCTCTTCTCCGGTACAGGCATTGGCCTGTCCGGCATTGATTACGATTCCAGCCGCGGTTGACGAGCCTGACAAAAAGGACCTGGCCACCTGTACCGGAGCGGCCTGAAACCGATTCCTGGTAAAAACGCCAGCGGCCGCGGCCCGGCGATCACAGCCGATGAACCCGAGATCATCCCGGCCCTGGTATTTAAAGCCCGCCGCGGTGCTGCAGAAATAGAAACCTTTTGGTATACTGATCACATCCATTTACCTCCCGCAACATTTCTTATATTTCTTGCCGCTCCCGCAGGGGCAGGGATCGTTTCTGCCCACTTTGGGCTGGTTTCGCTTGTAGGGTTCCGGTGACAAGGCGCCGTCCCCTCCTGAACCGGACAGCTGCAGATCCTTGGCCGTGTCCTGATGCTGAAGTTCCTCTTCCGCCATTTCCTGGAGACGGACACGGCACAGGGCCTTCAAGGTGCCCTCCTTGATCAGATCGAGCATCTCCTGAAAGAGATTGAACCCCTCTTTCTTGTATTCCTGTTTCGGGTTCTTCTGTCCGTATCCCCGCAGACCGATCCCCTCCTTGAGGTGATCCATGTTCAACAGGTGTTCTTTCCAATAGCGATCGAGATTTTCCAGCAGAAAAAAACGGAGAATTTCCTGATAGTGCTCTCCGGCACTCGCTTTCAACTCATCCAGGATGGTGTGCACCCCGTTTTCTGCTTGCTCCCGGGAAGGGAGGCCTGCGCTCAGATCCAAAACCCGATTCAAAGCAAAGACATCCTGCAGTCTGGACTGGACAATCTCCACGGTTTCGGCGTCGGGGCCGTCTTTGCCCTTGCCTTCAGCCGGTTCATAGATCCCTTCCATAATGTCCGTGATATACCCGTGGATGGCTTCTTCCAGGTTCTGATCCCGCATGATTTCCCGGCGTCGTTCATAAATGACCTTCCGTTGCTGGTTCATGACATCGTCAAACTCCAACAGCTGCTTTCTGATGTCGAAGTTATGCTCTTCCACGCGGTTCTGGGCGTTCTCGATGGCCCGGGAAATGAGATTGTTTTCTATGGCCTGGCCTTCCTCAACCCCGACCTTTTCCATGAGCGAAGAGATACGGTCCGAACCGAACAGTCGAAGGAGATCGTCGTCCAGGGCCAGATAAAACCTGGAGCTGCCTGGATCTCCCTGGCGTCCGGACCGTCCCCGGAGCTGATTGTCTATCCGCCGGCTCTCATGGCGTTCCGTACCGAGAATGTGCAGCCCGCCACGTTCGCGCACCCCCTCACCAAGGACGATATCGGTTCCCCGGCCGGCCATGTTGGTGGCAATGGTCACCCTGCCCCTCTCCCCGGCCTGGGCCACGATCTCCGCTTCTTTCTCGTGGTGTTTGGCATTTAAGACTTCATGCGGGGTATTGAGATTCTTCAAGCTCTTGGCGATAAATTCCGATTTGTCTATGGAGGTCGTGCCCACGAGCACGGGTTGTCCCTTTTTGTGCAGCTCGACGATGTCCTCGACAATGGCCTTGAATTTATCGTTCTGGTTCATGTAGACCACATCCGGATAATCTATTCTGATCATCTCCTTATGGGTCGGAATGACCACCACCTCCAGATTGTAGATTTCCTTGAACTCAACCGCCTCTGTGTCCGCTGTTCCGGTCATTCCGGCCAGTTTCTCATACATCCGGAAAAAATTCTGAAAGGTGATCGAGGCCAGGGTCTGGTTCTCAGCCTCGACTTTGACCCGTTCCTTGGCCTCCAGGGCCTGATGCAGACCGTCGCTGTATCTTCTCCCGGGCATGACCCGACCGGTGAACTCATCCACGATCATCACCTGTCCATCCTTTACCAGGTAGTCCACATCCCGTTTAAACAGATTGTGGGCCTTGAGGGCCTGGAGAATGTGGTGCTGGAAATTGATATTCTTCGGGTCAAAGAGGTTGTCGATCCCCAGGATTTCTTCACAGTGCAACACGCCGTCATCGGTGAGCATGACCGTCTTGGCCTTTTCGTCCAGGGTAAAATCCCGGTCCAGCTTCAATCTGGGAATAATGGTGTTGATCTTCTTATACAACGAGGTGGAATCTTCGGCCGGACCGGAAATGATCAACGGGGTCCGGGCTTCGTCGATGAGCACCGAGTCCACCTCGTCCACGATGGCAAAGTGCATTCCCCGCTGGACCAGCTGCTCCGGATAAAACTTCATGTGATCCCGAAGATAATCGAATCCAAACTCATTGTTGGTCCCATAGGTGATGTCTGCCTGGTAGGCCTGTTTGCGGACCTCATCGCTTTGCCCGTGCTCGATGCTCCCCACTTCCAGTCCGAGGAAATTGTAAATATTGCCCATCCATTCCGCGTCGCGCCGGGCCAGATAGTCGTTGACCGTTACCAGGTGAACCCCTTTTCCGGTCAAGGCGTTCAAAACGATGGGCATGGTGGCCACCAGGGTCTTGCCCTCCCCGGTCTTCATCTCGGTCACCTTTCCCTGGTGCAGGGCCACGCCGCCCATGAGCTGGACATCAAACGGCCTCATGCCCAGACTCCGTTTCGCGGCCTCCCGGACCAGGGCAAAGACTTCCGGCAGCAGGTCATCAAGATCACGCCCCTTTTCGATCTCCTGACGCAGTTCCCCGATCCTGCCGGGAAAATCAGAGTCGGACAGTTTTTCCATGTCCGGTTCCAGGGCATTGATGGCCTCGACCCAGGGAGTCAGGGTCTTTAAATAACGATCGTTTTTTGTCCCAAATATCTTCTTCGCTACAAAATCAAACATATCTTTATCCGTTCAAAAAGGTTCCAGGTTCACGGTTCACGGTTAAAGAAGCAGAAAAAAGAGGCTTCTCAGGCTGATTACCTTGGTTTGCGACCTTGAACCGTGAAGGGTTAACCCAAGAATCTGCTTCTCATGAGCCTATTTCCTATTTGTACTTGCTCATCTCCCGGGCCATATCCCGCTGCACAGCCCGCCTTTTCAGCTCTTCCCGCTGATCATGGACCTTCTTGCCTCTGGCCAGGGCGATTTCCATCTTGGCCATGGATCGTTTGAGATAGATACTCGTGGGCACTATGGTCAGGCCCTTCTGTTCCACTTTGCCCCGGAGCAGGTCGATCTCGCGCTTATGCAAGAGAAGCTTGCGATCCCTGTCCGGGTTGTGACCGGCGTATCCGGCATTTTCATAGACCGCGATGTGCAGACCGGTGATATAGGCTTCGCCCCGGGAAAAAACGACATGGCTGTCCTTGAAGCTGACCTTGTTGTCCCGGATGGACTTGATCTCCGAACCGGTCAGGACCAGCCCGGCCTCAAATGTCTCCAGGAGGTCATAGTAGCGTCGTACTTTTTTGTTCTGGGCAATTAACTTCTTGCCGCTTTTATTTTGCGCCATATTTTTTAGGGACAAACGTTCTTAAAGATATTGAACTATTAAACATCAAGCCTGCCTGAGGCAAGGCCGACTCCTGAGATTCACCGATTCACTGACTCACCGATTGACTGATTCACTGATTCACTGATTCACTGACTCACTGACTCACCGATTCACTGATTCACTGATTCACTGACTCACTGACTCACTGACTCACTGACTCACTGACTCACCGATTCACTGACTCACTGACTCACTGATTCACCTCTCACTCCTAACTCCTCACTCTTCACTCTTCACTCTCTTCTACTCCTCCTCCCGTTCCAGCATGGAGGAATAAAACATCAATTCATCGGGAAACTTTTTAAAGATTGTCTCCCGGATCAACTTGTTGTTCCAGGTCACGGAATCACTCTGCAAGACCTCTTCCAGCAAGGCGGCGCATTCCTTATAGGACAGGCTGCGCAAGACCTTTTTGATCCCGGGAATAGACTGAGGATTGAGGCTCAGACAATGGACTCCCATCCCCACCAGAATCGGCAGGCAGTAGGGATCGGAGGCCATCTCCCCGCACATGCTGACCTCGATCCCCTGTTTACGTCCGGCATCAACGATACACTTGAGGCTTCGGATCAGGGCCGGATGCAGGGGTTGATAGAGATGGGCCACAAAGCGGTTGGTTCTGTCGATTCCCAGGGAGTACTGGATGAGATCATTGGTGCCGATGGCGAAAAAATCGGCCTCTTTGGCCAGGATATCGGCAATCATGACCGCAGAAGGCAACTCCATCATGATCCCCACCGGCATCTCTTCCCCGAACGGGATTTTGCCGCTTCTCAGTTCAGATTTGACTTCCTCCAGGATCCCCTTGGCTTGCCGCAGTTCACTAGTCCCGGAAATCATCGGAAACATCAGGGATACGTTTTCCAGACAGGCCGCCCGCAGGATGGCCCGGAGCTGGGTCTTGAAAATATCCTGATAACGCATGCAGAAGCGAACCGCCCTCAGGCCGAGCGCGGGATTGTCTTCTTCGAGATATTCAAAGCCTTGACCGATCTTGTCTCCCCCGGCATCCAGAGTCCGGATGATCAGTTTCCGCGGGGCCAGGATCGAGGCCAGATCCCGGTATTCTTCGAACAACTCCTCTTCTGAAGGCAGATCCGATCTGTTCAGGTAGGTGTACTCGGTTCGGTAAAGCCCCACTCCCTCTGCCCCGTAGTCAAAAACTGCCGAGACTTCCTCAAAGAGCTCGATGTTGGCAAAGGCTTGAACCCTGTGCCCGTCGGTGGTCAACGCCGGCAGGTCCCGGTGCCGCATGACCTCCTTCCGATAGTGTTCAAACTGATACTGCAGATCCGAGTACTTGGTCAATTCGTCGTCGTCGGGCCCGACCACGATCTGACCTTTGAGCCCGTCGATAATTATGATCTGGCCGTCTTCCACCGAAGACAGCAGTCCCTCAACCCCGACCACAGCCGGAATTACCAGAGTCCTGGCCAATATGGCCACATGGGAAGTCCGCCCCCCCTGGACCGTGGCAAAGGCCATGATCTTGCTGACGTCCAGTTCTGCAGTATCCGCCGGACTCAGATTGTTGGCCAGGAGAATGACCCGGGAGGTGAT
>JAIPDR010000039.1 GCA_021737615.1 Desulfohalobiaceae bacterium
GAATCAGCTGACATTTTCCGACCTTCAGCTGGATATATCCCTGGATGAATCCTTGTTCCGGTTTCGACCCCCGGAAGGGGTGATTGTCAGAGACAATACCAGTCCAGACGGCAGCTGAAGACCTGCTGGATACTTAAAGCATAACTTGAAGTTGCAGCAAATTAATCATAAATAGCGGTAGCCCGGCAATTACGAAGGCCTCTTCCTGGTTGTTTCGCCGCAGCCTGGCGAAAGGGGATCCCTCATTAGTCCCGCTTGCAGGGGGCCTGGCCTGAGGCATCACCGGACACAGACATGTTCATGCATTGCGACCACGATGACGAAGCCAGGCCGCCCGGCAATAGACTTGCCACTGATGCAGGCAGGCTGTCTTTGATCCAATCGCCAGCGACCAAACCCGAGGCAATGCCTGACGAATAACTTACCGGTTTTTTTGTTCATCCAAGAAATGAGCTTTTGCATATTTAAGTCTCATAATGTATATTATGTAAACTTTAATATATATTTACGATCTCTTCTAAATCCTTCCAAGCTACGGCAGGCTCCTTTTCCAATTCCTGTACCCATTCTCCTTGATTCCGGCTCCCGGATCGGGGTCCGGGACAGGCTCCGCCGGAATGACAGAATCGTAACCCTTCTTTTCCTTCCTTGTCTTTCCTGGCCCGCTTCTTGTTCAGACAGACTTCCCGCAAGGTCTGGACCAGGTAAGGCATGACCGGGGTATTGCTTGCCGGCAGCGGCTCCCGGTCAAGCAGATTTCCGAAGTTCCGGACTTCTTGTCGCTGACCCCGGCGTCTTGGGGATATGCAGGAAATCAGGACATTAAAGCTCATGTTGTGTTTTAGTGTACATTTGATTTTGCTAAACACGATGTTTGCTTTTGTTAAACAAAATTAATGTCAAACTTTTTTAAACAACAATCCTCTTTACAGCCAAACCCCTTTTCCGGTAGGTTGTTTGCAAGTTTTCGGTTTCAAAGCTCCATATTTCCTGGTTTACCGGGCTGGGCTTCTGGAAAATACAGGCAGCTGAGCGGTTTTCCAGTCTCCCTAACTTACATCCGGAGGCACAAAATTTACAGGGGACGAACATGACCTACCAAAGATTCCTTTTGACCGGATTTTCGTTTCTTGCGTTATGGTTGTTTTGCGCAACCCCGGTCAAGGCGGAGCAATCCTTCTCTGATTGGCTGGAGTCGTTTCAGGCCTATGACGTGCTGGAATCAGAATTGAGCCGGAAGAATGCTTCGCCAGAGACACTTCTGCACAGGGCCAATCTTGCCCTGCAGGCGGGGGATCCGGAAAAGGCCCTGCACATTCTCGAACGTCACGGCCCATATCCGGACAAAGCCAATGAAGCCAGCCGGATTTGGTCCAGAGCAAGGGTCCTGCGCTTTCTGGGCAGACAGCTGGAGGCCCTTTTCGCTTACAGCAAAGGGGCAAAGATGATGGCGGATGGTCAAAAAAAGCATTTTTTCGAATCTGAACCCGGCCTGCTGTTTTTCTGGAAGAACACCATCAAGAAGTGGATATTCGAACATTGTTTCAACGGCCGGATTCAGGCCAACGCAGGCCAGAAAAGTCTGCTACTCCAGGCGGCCGGCCAGGCCAAATCCGTCTGGGATCGGGACGGTTTCTGGGTCACGGTCAAATCGGCCCTGTCCGGCAAACAGGTCTCGGCGGTCGAAAGTAGCGATGTCTCCGTCCTTTCAGTCGATTCTGCTTCCAAGCAAATGGTTGTTCAGGCCATGGCCGGTCTTTCCATTGAGGACAGGCATTACGTCCAGAACAGCCTCAAGGAGATTTCCGTCCCTGAAGTTCGTAGACTCTGGGCCTGGCTACTGAGCGAACTCTACAATCGCGACCTGGATCCCATGAATGCAGAGGAGGCGGATCCAGGAAGCGGTTATCCCAAATTTGCCGCCTTCCAGCAGGTCTTTCTCCCCCGGATCAAGGACCTGGGAAAAGAGGCCTGGCAGATCGAGCACCCTGAAATCGATTCCTGGAAAGCCTTTACCGACGGCCTGAACAACACACCCCTGGAGCGGGCCTTGGCCATCATCGACAATGAATTGAACTCAGTTCTTCTCAATAAAGAGGTAAAAGAGATTCTCGAGCAGTACCATTTCAGCTATGCCCTGATGAACGACCGCCGGGATCTGGCAAAAGAAGTCTGGCCGCGTTTAGAGAAGTCCGCCCTGCCCCTGTCTTTGAAGATCTCCGGCATTCTCTTGGGCCTCGGCACCATTGAGGCCTGTTTTCCTGATCAGCAGGAACAGCAAAGGACCCGGAAACTCCTGGTATCGACCCTGACCGGAGCCACCGGCCTGGAGCCGTCAAGCGGCCTGCAGCTCCCCTTCTGGATCAGACCGGCGGCGGGTTCCGCGACCATTGCCAAGATTCAATCCAGGCACCCCCTGGACATGCTGCTGGCCTATGCAGTCGCCAGCCAGAAGTGGAACAAAGCTCCCTCCGCCCCTCTGGCCAAGGAATCCGCCCTGCTCTTTGCGGAGACTTCGCTGGGGAGCAAATCTTTATTGTATCTGGCCAGAAATGCTTATGAAGAGGGGCAAACGCAAAAGGCCTGGGGCTACCTGCAGCATATGGAGCCCAAGACGCTCTCCAGGAAAGAGCAGGTCGAATACCTTCAGGCCAAGGGCGGCCTGCTCATGGATTTGGGACGGGTGGACGACTCCCTGAAAACGTATCAGCATTTGCTGAGCAGTTATCCCCTGGAACTGTCCGCCGAGAAAAAACTCAAACTGGCCCTTCTCTCCCAGCGGCGCGGCAACTGGAAATGGGCCCAGGAGACGCTCCAGGACCTCTGGGAGGAACACAGGAGCCTTGAACCCGGCCTCCAGGCGGAGATCATGTTCTGGTTGGGCGAGGGAGCCCAGAAATCGGGCAAAGACCTGGAGGCTCTGAAATACTACTTGCGCCTGGCCTGGGAATTCCCTGAAGAGAATATCTGGGCGGTAACCGCTCTTTATCGTTCGGCCTTGATCTATGAACAACAGGGGGAATTAAGGGCAGCCAGAAACCTCTTCCGGAAAGTATTGCAGAAAGCGGACCGCAAGAGCCAGAAAAAAGCGGCAAAGGACAGGATAGAGGCCATCGAGAAAAGATTGCACAGCAACAAGACCCAAGAGCCCGAGGTCACGTTTTTGTTCTGACCGGGTTTTCAATACCGGGCCTGAACGTTTTAAGAACCCGGTTTCGGGGATCACCGAGATCCAAAAGCGCCGCGAAAAACATGCCGATAGAAATGCAGGCTGGAGATGAAAAGGGAACTGCCGATGATCAGGTAGACGAAAGCCAGGATAGGTATCGGAATAAGATCGGATTTTTTAAAAAATATCCCCAGACCGATCATGAATCCGATCAGGATATAGCTTTTCCAGGACTGAAAGGCAAAGGCACAACTCGATGCAGGCAGAAGCCGGATCCTGTGGATATTATTCAGGGCAATCCTTTTAAAACCAAAACCATAGACGACACTTACTACGCAAAGTCCAAGCAGCGACACCCACCACAAAGATACATGGCCAAAGGACAGAAACCAGATAGCGGCCTGTCTGCAGAGCATGATCCCCGCAAGACTCCAGAACAACCCTGAAAAAAGCAGGAGCAGACTTCTGGGGATACCCGGCTTTAGCTCTTCTATTTGCTTGTTCCTCATGAAAAGCAGGTGTGTTTCGCGTGCAAGGATCTTGCCCCTCACTCCAGATAGTCCTCCCGGCAGGGAGAAAAAACCTCCAGGACGGTGGAATCTTCCAGCGCCTCCGCGGAATGGGCCTCCTCAGAAGGGATGCACCAGTTGTCTCCGGGCTCGGCCAGAAAATTCATGCCGCCGACGAAGAAGCGCATCGATCCGGACAGGAGCATCCCTGTCTGCTCATGGGAATGGCTGTGTTCCGGCAGCCGGCTGCCCTTCTCCAGCCTGAACTCCGCCATCAGAGTCTTGTCGCCGTGGACCAGGGTCTTTCGCTCGATGCCTTCCAGCATCCGGGTGTAGCCTTTTCTTTCATCCTTCTTCGTAAACATCATCTTGCATCGCTCCATATTCGCTGATCAGCCTTGGCAGGCTACAATCGTTTCAGCTCTCGTAGAGTACGGCCAGGATTCGGGCGGTCCCGGCCCTGGCGGCTACCAGATGCGGGGTATTTGAGAGGTAGTAGGCGCTGTCCCCTGGTTGGAGTTCAAAACGGTCATCACCGATTTTGAGCAGGACCACACCGTCCAGGACATAGATAAACTCTTCTCCGTTGTGCTGAGAGGTCTCTTCGTCGGGATTTTCCTCCAGATTGACCATCAGGGGCTCCATGTGCCTGCCCTTCACTTCCGGGGCCAGGCCCTGGTAGGTGTAGAGCTGCTTCTGACCTTTGGGAAACGTGTTCCGATCGATGTCCAGACGCTGGCCCTGTCTGGTTATGGAGCAGTTCTTGTTTCCTTCACCCGAGACCAGGCTGCTGAAAACTCCGTCCAGGGCCTTGGAGAGTTTCATCAGGGTTCCAAGTTGGGGCTGAAAGCGGCCCTCTTCCATGCTCTGCAAGAACCGTACATCAAAACCGGTCGCCTCGGCAAGCCTTTCCAGAGAGATCCCCTTGCCTTCACGCAGCCCTTTGATCCGGTTCCCTATTTCCTGGACCTGTTTGGCCCCGGTTGCCGGCATTTCCCCGGTCAGATCTTCGAAATAGTCCACATTGATATGCGGCTTGCATTGGCTGTTTTTGTCCATACAAGACTCCTCTGATCCTGTTTGGTTTTCCGGAGTCTGGCTACGGAAAGGCAAACAGGATATTATAAGGTAAGAAAAAAGTGTATAGATGTACATTTTCTGCGGATAAGATCAAGATGACCGTATTTCCGCTGCGATTTTTCATGCAGAGGAAATACGGTCAGGGCCTGACTTTTTCCGGAAGAACGGCTCTGGGACCCCAGTCCGAAGGGAGTTTCCGGCCGGGTGCTTCGCCCAGCTTTTCCTTGCGGGATTTTAGACCGGGCCGGGCGAACTCCATATGCCCCTCTTTCAGGGTCCTGCCGTTGATCACGGCTTCCGAGCGCAGACGCCGGCCGATCGTCTTTTCCATGTTCTTGCCCAGCCAGAGAATACGGTCCACGTCGTAGCCGTGCTCGAGGCCCATTTCATCGACCTGGACCAGGAGGTCTTCCAGGCAGACGAGTCCCACATAGCGAGGATCCTTATAGTAGTACTCGCCGGTCCCTTTGACCGGGGTATCGTCCAGAAAATTGGCCGGCTGCCCCCCGAGTCCGCCCAGGGTGGCTTCGAAATTGGTGACGCCGGCCTGGAGCGCGGCCAGGACCGAGGCCGAAGCCATCCGTTTGGTTTCATGGTAGTGGGCGATGTGCAGATCCGGGTCGGGCATCTCATCCAGGACCATGGAGAAGTAACGGTAGACCTCCGGAGCCGAAGCGCTGCCGTCGTGATCGGCATGCTCCACGTCATGGGCTCCGATCTCCAGCCAGCGTTTGGAGAACTCCACCGCGTCTTTGAGTTCGGTGGCCCCGCCGATGGGGCTGCCCCAGATCGTGCTCACCGTGCCGCACATCTTCATCCCGGCCTGGTTGCACTTCTTGATGCAGCGCTCGGCCTCCTTCCAGTATTCAGGCAGGGTCGTCCCTGAATTGGCGAAATGATGCTCCTCCTCGGTGGAGACCATCATCAGCAGCCTGTCCGGACCGATGCCTTGTGCGCAGAGTTCGATGGCCCGGTCAACGGCTGGTTCGCGGATAGTGATGCAGGTTAGGGTTATTTCATCGTAATCGACCCCTTTTCTGGCGCAGCGTTTCTTGAACCAGTCACTGCGAAGATGGGCCAGGAGTTCTTCAGCATCACGAAACTGGGGCATGAAAAAGGGATTACCCAGGTTGGTGACCTCGATGTTTCTGCACCCGGCGAATATCAGCTCTTCCAGATAGAACTTCTTGGCTGCCGTGGAGATGAACTTCTCTTCATGCTGGAATCCGTCCCTGACAGTGATGTCTCCGATAACCACTTTTCCGGGCATCCTGGGGAAAATTTTCCAAAGATCGTATTCGGTCATTTTGAAAACTCCTTAACGCGCATTGAAGATTGAAAAATTGAAACTAGGTCCTGTTATTTTCCCTTGTACACCGGTTTTCGCTTCTCCCTGAAAGCGGCCAAACCTTCCAGGCGGTCCTGGCTGGGAATGGTCAGCCAATAGGCGTTTGATTCTATGGCCAGGCCGGTATTGAGGTCGGTTTCCATCCCTTTGTTGATGGCGTATTTCGCCTGGGCCACGGCAAGGGGGCCGGTCTCGCAGATCATGGCGGCCATCTTCTGACACTCCGCCAGAAGCTCCGCCTGAGGACAGACCCGGTTGACCAGCCCAAGTTCCAGGGCTTCTCGGGCGTCCACCCTGCGTCCCGTAAAAATGAGCTCCTTGGCCTTGCTCCTGCCGATGAGCCTGGGCAGCCTCTGGGTCCCGCCGCCGCCGGGTATGATGGCCAGACGGGTCTCGGTGAGCCCCATGGTCGCATTTTCAGAAGCCATGCGGATGTCGCCGGCCAGGGCCAGTTCAGTGCCTCCGCCCAGGGCAATGCCGTTCACCGCTGCAATAACGGGTTTGTTCAGATTTTCGACTTCGGAGAACAGATCCCTGATGGTAGTGATGAATTCCTTGACCTGGACTTCGCTCAGGCCGACCCGCTCCTTGAGGTCGGCTCCGGCGGAAAAGGCCTTTTCTCCGGCCCCGGTGATGACGACCACCCGTATATCGGAACGAAAGCGCAAGGCTTTGATCGCTTCCCAGAGAGCCCGCAGCAGGTCGAAATTAAAGGAGTTCATCACCTCCGGCCTGTTCAGGGTCAAGGTCATGACCCCGTTTTCCTCCTGGATCAGAAGCAGATCGCTGCTCATGCGCCCCCCTTTTTAGGCCCTTGCGGTTTTCGTCTCTTGTCCAGGCAAAACCTCAGCATCCGATATACCTGGAAATAACCAGACGCTGGATCTCGGAAGTCCCTTCGCCGATGTCCAGAAGTTTCTGGTCGCGGTAAAAGCGTTCAACATCGTATTCCTTCATCAGTCCGTAGCCGCCGTGGATCTGTACGGCCCGATCCACGACCCGGCCCATGGTTTCCGAACAGTAGAGTTTGCTCATAGCCGCCTCTTTGGCAAACGGTTTGTTCTTGTTTCGAAGCCAGCAGGCCTTGTACAGCATATTTCTGGCGCATTCAATCTCTGTGGCGCAATCGGCCAGCTTGAAGGCCACTGCCTGGAACTTCCCGATCGGCTGCCCGAACTGTTCCCGTTCCCTGGCATACTTCAGGGCCAGGTCATAGGCTCCCTGGGCCCCGCCCAAACCCATGGCCGCAATGGACAGCCGCCCCCCGTCCAGGGTCTGGAGCATCTGGTGGAATCCGTCGCCCTTTTGCCCGAGCATGTTGGCCGCGGGAACCCGGACATTGTCGAAGTAGAGTTCGGCTGTGTTGGAGGCCCGCCACATCATTTTTTTATGCATGGGCACGGCCGTGAAACCAGGGGTGCCCGAGTCCACGATGAAACAGGTGTACTCCGGCTTGCCGTTGTCCCTGGTGCCGGTGATGGTCTGCACGGTGACGCCCAGGGTCATTTCGCAGGCCGCATTGGTGATGAATATCTTGGAGCCGTTGATGACCCACTCCTTTCCGTCTTTGACAGCGGTGGTCTTGCTCCCGCCGGCATCCGATCCGGCAGTGGGCTCGGTCAGGCCGAATCCCCAGACCTTCTCCCCGGAGCAGAGCCCGGGCAGGTATTTTCTCTTTTGCTCTTCACTGCCGAAATAGTAGAGCGGGCCTATGCCCAGAGAATTCCCGGCGGCGATGGTCGCGGCCTGGGAGCCGTCCACCCGGGCTATCTCCTCCACCGCGACGATGTAGGAGAGATAATCCATGGCCTGCCCCCCGTACTTTTCCGAGACAAACATCCCAAACAGTCCGATCGCCCCCATCTTTGCGGTCAACTCTGAGGAAAACTCCTCTTTTTCATCTAGTTCGGCCGCGACCGGGAGAATCTCCTTTTGGGCGAACTTCCGGACTTCCTTGCGAATCATTTCCTGTTCCCTGGACAGATCGAAATCCATAATCCCTCCATATTAGATTGCTGTAGTCAGGGGGCGCATCCAGCCCTTTAAAGCCTTATTCCGGGAGATTCAATAGCGTAATTTTATACCAACTGCCGGAATAACCGGGCATTCTGGCTGGATCGGGTCATGAAACTGTTCCTCTGATTTTGGCGGGATATCTCTTTTGAAAAAAATTTTCCATCAGGGTCGTAATATTTACGATCTCATCGATCCTGATCCCGGTGGATAGATGAAGACCGTGCAACAGGTTGAGAGTGTCCTCTGTAGCAATGTTCCCCGCGGCCCCGGGAAGGAACGGACACCCTCCCATCCCCCCGAAAGCGGTATCAAAACTGGATACTCCCTGCTCCAGGCCGCAATACAGGTTGACCAGACCCAGGCCCCGGGTATCATGAAGATGCAGGGAGACAGGCACAAAAGGCAGTTGCCCATGCACACTCTCCAGAAGGCTCTTGATGGCCAACGGGTTGGCCATTCCCGTGGTGTCGGCCAGAGACAGGGTCTGGGCCCCGGAATCGATCAGGTCCCGGGCCATATGCAGCACGAGATCTTCAGGAATCCGGCCCTGGCTGACGCAGCCGAAGGCGCACTGGATGCTTGCCTTGACCCGGACGTTCTGTCTCCGGGCGCTGGCGATCATTTGCCTGGCCTGCTGCCCGGCCTCTTGCAGGGACAGGCCGGTGTTCTGCCTGGAATGGGTCTCGCTGGCTGAAATCGAAACTTCAACTTCCTGGAGACCGCCGGCCAGGGCCCGTTCCAGACCTTTTTTATTCAGAACCAGACCGGAAAAGACGACTGTTTCCTTTCGAGGCAGACCGGCGCAGAGAGCTTCCGCATCCGCCATCTGAGGAACCAGTTTGGGGTTGACAAAAGAAGCCACCTGGATCTCCCTGACCCCGGCCCTGATCAGGAGATTGATCGCCTCCAGCTTCTTTGCAGTGGGCAGGGGACGGGGTTCGAACTGAAGCCCGTCCCGGAGACCGACTTCGGTCAAGACAACATGTTCCGGCATCATAAACAGCGACTTTGCGCGCTTCAAGGATCTTTAAAAAGTCACATAGTAGCTTTTCTTGCGCTCCTGTCAACTTGAATTTCGCCTGGTCTCCTTCGGGTGCGACTGGGAAAAGCCCCTTCAAACGGATGCGTTGACCATCTCCTGACATTAAAAAAAAGCCCGCATAAAGCGGGCTAGTTCGTGAAATGCAGTAAAAGAAACCGAACAAAAAGCAGCTTACTGCTCCAATTTATTGACGGCCAGAGTCAAGCGCGAAATATGCCTCGTAGCGTTCCGCCAGTGAATGACCCCTTTGGTTGCCGCCTTGTCGTAAACCGAATTTGCCTTTTGCAGGGCGATCCTGGCCTGCTCCGGGTCCTTGGCCTCGATAGCCTGCAGTACATTTTTGACTGCCTTCTTGATATGGCTCTTGACTACCCGGTTCCTGGACTGAGCCTTCAGGCTCTGCCGATGCCTCTTCAGCGCTTGTTTATGATTGGCCAAACCTCATTTCCTCCATAAAATTAAAAAAAATTGTATATATTAGCTGTCAGTTAGTAAAACATTAAAAACAGAACAAAACCAGAGAGTACATGTATCACCGGCAAAAGTATTTGTCAAATATATCCTGTTTGCCCTTTTAGCTTAAAGACTAAAAGGGCAAACAGGAAATTAGATCTGCAGGGCACTGAAGTCCGCCAGGTGATTGAGACGGTCTACCAGGGACTTGAGCATGTTAAGTCTGTTCAGACGCAGGTCCTGATCTTCGGCCATAACCATGACATGATCGAAAAATCCATCCACAACCGGACGTAAGTCCCATAACAAAGCGAACAAACGATGAAATTCTTCCTCCTGCCAGAGTCTTTCCCATTCAGGAGCCAGCTCCTCGAGTCGCTTGGCCAGGGCTTTTTCCTGAGGCTCGATCAAAAGTGAGGAATCAAAGACACCGCTCAAGCTGTTACCGGCCGGTCCGCCCTGCTTGCGGATGATGTTGGCCGCCCTTTTGAAAGTCAGGATCGCCTGTTCAAACTCCTTTTCCCGGCTGAACTCATCCAGGGCCAGGAGGCGCTTTTCCAGAGACCGGATATCGTCTATCCCTGTTCCCACTACCGCATCGACCACCAGGGTGTTGTATCCCTTTTCGATAAAATAGATCCTGACCCGTTGCCTGAAGAAATCCAGGAGTCTCTGGGCAGACTGTTTGGGGTCCAGCTTCCAGTCAGTGTCTCCGTAAGCGTTCTGGGCCTCTTTTATGGCTGCCGGCAGGGAAAGCCGCAAACCGTGTTCCAGGATGATACGGACGATACCCAGGGCCTGTCTTCGCAGGGCATAGGGGTCCTGGGTGCCTGTGGGAATCATGTTCAGGCCGAAACAACCAGTCAGGTTGTCCAGTTTGTCGGCAATGGATAGCAGGGATCCGGTAAGGGTTTCCGGGACAAGGCTCTCATGTCCGCTAGGCAGGTAATGTTCATAGATTGCCTGGCTGACTGTTTTCGACTCCCCTTTCTGCCCGGCATAGATGCTGCCCATAATTCCTTGAAGGCTGGCGAATTCACCGACCATCTCCGAAACAAGATCGGTCTTTGCCAGCCGGGCGGCCCGGCTTAGTTCATTTTTCGAGTCCGGGGCCAGCCGATCGGCCAGGAACCCGGAGATCCGGACGAGCCTGCGTGTCTTGTCCCCCATGTTCCCCAGCGGTCCCAGGAAAACCACCTTGTTCAGCTTTTCGCCCCATTGGTCCAGGGAAGCCCCGGAATCGGCTTTCCAGAAAAATGCGGCATCCTCCAGTCTGGCCCTCAGGACACGTTCCCAGCCTGTCTTGACCAGTTCCAGGTCCTCAGGTTCCAGATTCAAGGTGGTCAGGAAAAACGGGAGCAAGCGACCCTGTTCGTCTTCGATTCCAAAGCATTTCTGATGGCTCTCCATGCAGGTTAAAAGGACCTGCCTGGGGAGCTGCAGGTACTCTCTGGAAAATTCCCCTAGCACTGGTTTGGGGTACTCCACGAGGCAGGAGACCTCCTGGAGCAAATCCTCTTTCCAGACCACCTGTCCTTTCTTGGCGTCGGCCAGTTCCTGACCCTGTTTCAAGACACGCTCAGCCCTGTTTTGGATGCCCAGGATCACCTTCCCCTTTTCCTTGATGATATCGAAATAGGAACCGGCCTCAGGGACCTCAAACGGGCCGGGGCCAAGGACCCGGTGTCCGAAGGTCATCCTTCCGGCGGTCTTGGAAGCTATGCTCACCGGAACCACGGTCTCGTCCAGCAAGGCCAGGAGCCAGCGTATGGGTCGCCCAAAACTGAAGCCGCTTGACTCCCAGCGCATCTTTTTCGGAAGCGGCAGTCTCTTGATGACCTCTGCGCATATCCCGGGGAGCTGAGAGAGGGTGTCCGCACCGCCAAGCGATTTCAGGACAGCCAGATATTCCCCCCTGTCTGTGGACTTGATGAACAGCTCCTCTTCCTGGACTGCTTGACTGCGAAGAAAGCCCTGACCGGCTCTGGTCAGATTACCCTGTTCGTCGTAGGCTCTGTTCTTCGGCGGACCGATGAGGACCTCTTCCCGCCGGTTCTGTGATGGAGAAATTTCCGAAACATCGACCACCAGGCGCCTGGGAGTAGAAACCACTTCGATTCCGGAGAAGGGGATATAGTTCGCCTCAAAGAGCTCGGAAAAGAGTTCAAACGACTTGTCCTCCAGGCCGGGCAAAAATCCGGCGGGCAGTTCTTCCATACCTATTTCAAACACAAAATGAGCCATGTTCATCCATCCTTTCTGGCTAAGGGATATCCCATATCTTTTCTCTGTTTTGCATAAAGCCCGGCTATCGAGGAAGCCAGGTGCCTGACCCTGGCGATGTACCCGGTCCTCTCGCTGATGGAAATCGCCCCCCTGGCATCCAGTAAATTGAACAGATGGGAGCATTTCAGGCAGAAATCATAGGCCGGCCAGGGCAGACGGTTCTCGCAGAGCTTTTTGCATTCAGCCTCGCATTGATCAAAAAAGGAAAAAAGCATGTCCGGAGAGGATTTTTCAAAATTGTAGGTGGAATGCTCCACTTCTCCCTGATGATGGATATCTCCGTAGGTACAGCTATCGTTCCAGGTCAGGTCGTAGACAGACTCCTTACCCTGGAGGTACATGCAGATTCTCTCCAGCCCGTAGGTCAGTTCCAGGCTGACCGGATCGAGGTCGATCCCCCCGACCTGTTGAAAATAGGTAAACTGGGTGATTTCCATGCCGTCCAGCCAGATCTCCCACCCCAGCCCCCAGGCGCCGAGTGTGGGGGATTCCCAGTCATCCTCTACAAAACGGATGTCATGTTTTTTCGGATCCACCCCTAGGCTGTACAGGGACTGTAAAAATATTTCATGGGTGTTGTCCGGAGCCGGTTTCAAGATGACCTGGAACTGATAGTAATGCTGCAGCCTGTTCGGATTTTCACCGTAGCGGCCGTCGGTGGGCCTTCTGGAAGGCTGAATGTAGGCGGTGTTCCATGGTTCCGGGCCGATGACCCGCAGGGTGGTGGCCGGATGATTGGTTCCGGCCCCGACCTCTGTATCATACGGTTGATGCAGGACACATCCATAGCCGGCCCAAAAATTCTGCAGCTGCAACATGACGTCCTGAAAATGCATTATAGAACTCCTCTTAGATCTTACACCCTGTTTTATCTTGATCAAACTGCGGTCAGCGGCATGAGCTGACTGTCCTTTTAAGTCCTGCGAAATCCCCCCTTAATCCAGACCAGGCCCATATGGGCCTGAACATAGACATCCAGGAGGAACAAAATGCTTTGGTTCCATTGTTCAGGGAGACTCAGGCCCGGCCACTGCTCCGGGTCCGCCTGGAGGATCCGGTCCAGGAAAAGGGCCAGTTCTCCGCTCACAGGATATCCCTGCCTGTGAGCAGTCCGGCATTTTATACAGGTCAAGACGCCCTGTGCTGGGGCGAAGTAAGCCTTGTCCCCGGGTTTGATATCCCGCCTGCAACAAGCACACATGGAAAGATCCGGAAAATAGCCGTATACACAGGTCAACCTGGCCCTGTACAAAAGTGGCAGGAAGGCTGGAACCGATTCCTCGGTATCCAAAAAGTGCAGGGTCTTGCAGGTGAAGCGAAAAATTGCGGCCGCGTTTTCAGTTCCGATATGGGAAGCTTCCAGAAATTTGATGCAGTTGACCGCCATTCCAAACCGGGACATATTCCGGTGCAGCCCGGAAAAGCGGTTGATGAGGGAACCTTCGCACAGGGTCAGATAGCGGCCGAAACGATCCCAGGCGACTCTGAACAGAACCCGGCTCAAGGGATCCAGGCAACCGGAAAATCGTTTCCGGCTCTTGAGCCCCCCGAAGGCAAATCCAGTCAGAACCCCCTGCGAAGGACTGAAAAACCGGACCCAGCAATCTGCCTCACGGAACTGTCCGAGCTTGAGGACTAGGGTTTCTTCGGTAAATTCCTGCCTGGCCATTGCTTTTGCAGAGGCTCGAGGGCAAGCGTCAGGGAAATTTCAGGGTCAAGACCTCGCCTGAAGCAGCTTCCAGTTCATAAGGGCTGCCGTCGTAGGCAAGCCGGACGCCTCCGGCGTTTCCGAGTTTAAGAGCGAGTTCCCGGGCAAAACGCAGGGTTATGGACTCTCCGGGCCTGAGATAGATGTCTTTGCTCCTGTCGTCCATATCGGCACTCAACCAGCAGGCCTCTGAAGCGGAAATTCTAAGGGTGTGCCCGGCAGCGGTCGTTTCGTCAGGTGCCTGCCCTTCTTGTGAAAAAATCTCGGTTTGTTCTTCCGGCTGCTGATCTTGGACCCTGGTTGTCTCTTCCGGGCTTTCCTGTTCTACCGGGCTCGCGGACTCCGCCTCCTCCCGGGGATCGCCCCGGCCCAGAGTGTCATCCGTATCAGTCAAGCTCTTTTCCGGGGGTTGTGCAGGCTCGTTTTCTTCCTGAACCGTATCCATTTCCTGATCCGAAATATCCCCGGTCAATGGTCCGCTTTCGCTTGCCAAGGATTCGGATCTCTTTTCCCCCGGCTCTTCCCGGGACTGGGGTGTTTCTTTCTGAGTATCCAGAGAAGCCAAAGGCTGTTGTCCTATCTGTTGCTGGGGACCAGTCATAAAAAGTTTCGTATACAGCCAGCCCAAAACAACTACCAGACACAGGCCGAGGATGACGGAGGCGATGGTGATGGTCCATTTCTTTCCTCTGGAGACCCGGACGGGTTTTCCCGGGCTTTCGATCTCTTCCTGAGGTTCTTCTTCATCCAGGGAGAAGCGTTGCTCAAAAGGCTTGAGCAGTTCTGCAGGGTCCAGACCCAAAAAGTTGGCATAGTTTTTGACAAACCCCTTATAATAAACGATATGGGGAAGTCTGTCCGCATCGCCAGCCTCTATGGCCTCGACGCTTGAGGGACCGATCTTCAGCTGATCATGGATATCGGACACGGTCAAGCCCTGTCGTTCGCGTTCCGTCTTTAACTTTAGCCCGAGTTCCTTGTAGTCCATTTTGTGCTCTCTAGACTTTCAGTCCTCATAAACTGAGTTTTTATAATAGCCCTGAAGCCCGAGTTAGTCTGTTTTCGGCATAATTTGGATTCAGAGCTTGATGTCCAGTACGGCTTTGTTACGGAGTCCGGTGATGTATTCGTTGAATCGATTGTTTAATTTTCGAGAATACACGGTTTCCCGGAGGGAATCCTTGACTTGATCGAAGGACGCAGTTCCACCTTGCGAGATGGCTTCCGGGTACAAAATTGCATATTGACCCTGCAAGGCGAAGATTTCGCTTATCTCTTTTTCCTCGAGTCCTGAAAGAACCTCTTTCCAGCCTGAACCAAGGTCCTTCCAGTTCAAGACCCCCATGTCGCCCCCCTGTTCAGCCCCCGGACCTTCGGAATGCTTCCGGGCGGCCTGAGCAAAAGACAGGGCTCCATTGACTATATCCCGTCTTAATCTGACCAGGAGTTCTCTGTCCTTGACCACAAGGAGACGGAGATGAACCTGTCTGGGTTTTTTAAAGCGGTCTTTATGTTTTTCATAAAACTCACGGAGTTCATCTTCGATAACCACCACTTTTTGCCTGATCATGGAGTTGATCATCCGATTTTTTTTGATATCCATGGTGATCTGTTTTTTGAAGTCATCGAGGTTGAGTCCCTGTTGCTGCAACTCTTGGAGAAATTCAGAATGGCTTAATTCTCTGTCTTTTTTGTATCTTTCAATATAGGACTCCACATCCGAATCCGAGACCTGTATCTCGTACCGGTCCGCTTCCTGGACCACGAGCAGCTCATTGATCATCTGATCCAGGACCTGCCGTTTGAACTCCTCGCTTTCCGGCGCCTCCGGGCCCTGGTCTTCTCCGGCATTGAACCGGTTATAGAGTTTTAAATACTCATTGAATTCAACCTCGGTGATGATCTCCCCGTTGACCACCGCCAGGATACGGTCCACGATTGTTGCCCGGCTCATAACCGGGAGAAGCAGAATTAAAGACAAAGAAAGCGCCAATCGCAAAAAATATTGCACAAGAACCTCTCACCAATGGAAGGGTTTTCATTGTCGAATCTGTAAAATCCTGCCCGCCTGCCCAATGGATTCAGCAATACTTGCTTTACCCTCAAAGCGCAACTCCAATTTTGCCGGCGGGAAGAATGTAACCTGTTTTTGATTATCCTGCAACCAGGAGACAAATTTGTCGGGGTCCGGGGGGTGGCTGCCGTTCTCCTTCCAGGTCAGTACCGCCCGGTCCTGAAAGAGCTCGGCCTTTTGCACTCCGAGTTTGGCCGCCTGTTGCTTGAACTCGAAGACAGCCAGGAGGTTCAAAACCTGTTCCGGCAGGGGACCGAAGCGGTCGAGCAGCTCTTCCTTCCATTCCTGGAGCTGGTTGTGATCCCTGGTTGCGGAAAGAGCCTTGTAAAATGACAGTCTCTGTTTGCTGTCCGGGACATAGTCCGGCGGGATGTTGGCTTCAAAGGCTATATTCAGCTCAGGATCGCTTTCCAGGGGCTCCGGCTGTCCGCGAACCTTGCGGACCTCCTGTTCCAGCATCTCCAGAAACAGGTCCAGACCCACTTTATTGATGTTTCCGGATTGGACTTCCCCCAGAATATTGCCGGCCCCCCGCAGACGAAGATCTTCCATGGCCACCTGGAAACCGGCTCCCTGAAATTCGAGGTCCAGGATGGTCTGCAGCCGTTTTCTGGCGGGTTCGGCCAGAGATTCTGGATTGGAGACCACGAAATAGGCATAGGCCTGTTCTCTGGAGCGTCCGACCCGCCCCCGGAGCTGGTAGAGTTGCCCCAATCCGAACATCTGGGCCTGATCGACTATGAGTGTGTTGGCCCTGGGGAAATCGAGGCCTGATTCGACGATGGCTGTTGTCACCAGGATATCCAGCTCCTTGTGCTGAAAACTGTGCATGGTCTCCTCGAGGACTTTTTCCGACATCTGTCCATGGGCCATTCCCACCCTGGCCTCCGGGGTCAGATCCTGAACGAATTCCTTGACTCGCTCAAGTCCCTTGACTTTGTTGTGGACCCAAAAGACCTGGCCGGACCTGTCCAGCTCCCGGGTCAGGATATCCCGCAATTGTTGCGGATTGCGGTCGATAATCGAGGTCTGAACCTCTTTTCGCTCCCTAGGGGGACTCTCGATGACACTGAGCTGCCTCACTCCGGACAGCGAGAGCTGCAGGGTCCTGGGAATGGGAGTCGCCGTCAGGGTCAGGACATCGATATTTTTCCTGATCTTTTTCAGGTTCTCCTTGTGCCTGACCCCGAAACGCTGCTCTTCATCCAGAATGAACAGACCCAGGTTGGGCAGAACAACGTCTTTGGACAACAGCCGGTGGGTCCCGATCAGGATATCCACCGTCCCTCTTTCCGCTGCCGACAGGATCTGCTTCTGCTTGTTCCGGGGCACAAATCTGCTGACCATGGCCACGTTGACCGAGAAATGATCCATCCTGTCCTGGAAGTTCCGGTAGTGCTGTTCAGCGAGGACGGTGGTCGGGCACAACATGGCCACCTGTTTTCCGGAAGCAGCGGCCTTGAAAGCAGCCCGCATGGCCACTTCCGTCTTTCCGAATCCCGCGTCGCCGCAGACGAGGCGGTCCATTGGTTCAGGCTTGTCCATATCCTCGAGCACTTCCGATATGGCTTGTTCCTGATCCGGTGTCTCTTCAAAGGCAAAGGAGGCTTCGAATTCGTTCAAGAACTCATTATCATGTTCGTATTGATAGCCTTTGGCCACTTTCCGGTAGGCATACATTTCAACCAGGTCGTGGGCTATTGTTTCCAGGGCCTTCTGGACCCTCTTTTTGGTGTTGGACCACCTGACGCTGCCCAGACGATCCAGGACCGGGCTGGCATTTTCCCCTCCCTTGTACCGCTGGACAAGGTTGAGCCGGTCGACCGGGACGTACAGTTTGTCGCCCCCGGCGTAGACGAGCTCCAGGTAGTCATTGCCGACATTGTTCAGGCTGAGCCTGGTCAAGCCGGCAAATCGTCCCAGGCCGTAATCGCAGTGAACCAGAAGATCGTCCGCTTCGATCTCGTCAAGCCGTTTCAGTCCCTTGAAATCGCGTTTCATATCCCGGAGCGCCTTTGAATCCTGTTTGGGCTGCAGGACTCCTTCTCCGAGCAAAAGGGTGTGATTCCATTTGAGGTCCAGACCGAAAGGCAAAGGAGCGATGAGGGCAAAAATGCCGTTTTGATCCGGATTGTAGCGGGTGCGGACCTCCAGATCTTCGGCGTTGATGAGTTTGAAAAACTTGTCCCGGGACCTCTCGCTGGAAAAGGCAAGGACCGTCTGCTGCTTTATCCGATCCCATTCCCTGAGGCTTTCGACCAGGGACCGCCAGGGCCTTTTCCGCTGCTCCGGCTTCCAGAAAAGATCCTGGAAGGACCGAAAACGCTTTTCCTCCAAGAAGATTCCTTTTCTTCTCTCGCCCAGGGGGACCCGGACGAAGTGCACCTGACGCTCGCCAAGCCAGGTCTGTCTGGCCCTGTTCACCGACTGGATCACGGCTTCCTCGGGCCAGTCCCTCCCGTTTTCCCGTTTTTCCTTTGCAAAGAATCCCTTCCAGGCCTGAACACATTCCTCGAGCCCGGAGCGGATCTGATCCGCATTGACCAAAAAATAAAAGGCGTCATCGGGCAGCCATCGTTTTAAGGGCGCACTATCCCGGTAGGAGAGTCCTGGCCAGCAGGAGAGTTCTCCGGTATCGCTTTGATGCTCCAAAGCGATTTTGCTCTTTTTATCCAATGCCCCGATTTTCCAGAGATGATTCCAGTAATCCCTCCTCTCTCCAACATACCGGCTCTGGTTGATACTCGGAGAAACAGGCAGGATAATGGCTTCTGCAAGATCGGCGATGGAACGCTGGCTTATGGTGGTGAACAGGCGGATGTTCTCCAGGGTTTCCCCGAAAAATTCCATCCGCAGAGGGTAATCGTATCCAGGCGGGAAGATATCGAAAATGTCTCCCCTGATTGACAACTCTCCCGGCCTGGTGACCATGGAAACCCGTTCGTAACCCCAGACAACGGCTTTTTCCAGGAGCTCTTCAGGAGGAAATTCCTCGTCTTTCATCAGGAGAAGATATTCCCGGCCGAGGACCTCCTGAGGCGGCCAGTAGGGCACCAGATTGTCCAGGGTCAGGGCAACGCCCATTGGTTTTCTGCTTTCAAGCAGACTGAAAAGGGCAGCCGATCTTTTTGCCCATTCAAAAGGTCTGATTTCTCCCTGGGGATAAGAAGGCAAAAAGACCCAGTCCTTTTCCCAGAAAGGGACTTGCTCCCCGCAATCGGATAAGACATCAAGCAGAGGCTTCAGTTCTTCCAGGGTATTCTGGTCGGGCACGACGACCACGACATCGTGTCCCTTTCGCAAAAGGGCCTGGGCAAGCATGGCCTGCGTCCCCGGCCCGCTTTTGTATATATGACAGCCGTCAAGGGCGTTGTTTTGTATGGTCTTGATGATTTCAGGTTTAATGTGCATGCTATGATCTTTTCTGAAGTCTGAGGTTCCAGTCACCGTTTTCGTTCAGAGACTATCTATATAGGCCTCTATTTTAATTAACTTTATGATTAGAAAAAATATGTTGTTGCAGACTGAGTATTTTTAAGTCATAATGATTCTGTTTCGAACATATTGCAGGCTCTTAAATATCCAGGGGTCCGTTTCTGCACCTTTTTATTCCTAATATTTTCCATTTGAATCTTCAATCCTCTAACCCCTTCAGGAGGAATGTGGTAAATGGCCCAATTTTTTCCGTACTTAAAAGATGTGAATCTCGCTGATCAAATCAAAACCATGCCCGATGACGACCTTTTGGATTTTTGGGAGGAAACACAGTATCTGGAAAAATACCTTGAAAGTGGGACTGAGCAAATCCAGGGCTATAGTCTTGAATATGAGCGGGCAGTATTGCAGGAACTTCAAATTCGAAGCTGTATGGGGCAACTGGCGACAGACTAGACTCGACTGCCGGCAGACCCGTGACTCAATAAAAAAAACCCCCATAAAACGGGGTTTTTTTTATTTCCCTGTCCATGTCCGGTCCTCTCCGGATCCTCGATCGGAACCTGATCCTTGATACCGGCTTCAATTCACGAGGGGCCCGGCCCTGCCAATGCTGAAATAGGCAAATCCAAGACCGGCCAGATGTTCCGGATCGTATAGGTTTCGACCGTCAAAAATCACCGGGGCGGTGAGCATTTCCTTTATGCGTATGAAATCAGGGGTCCTGAACTGATTCCACTCGGTGATCACCGCCAGGGCCTGGCTGCCGGCCAGGGCCTGGTACTCGTCATCAACAATGATCACCCTGTCTTCTTGCCGAAAGTGGTCTTTGGCCTTTTTCCCGGCTTCAGGGTCATAGGCCTTGATCCGCATGCCCTTTTCGATCAGGTAGTCTATCAGGGCCAGGGATGAAGCTTCCCGCATGTCATCGGTGTTGGCCTTGAAGGAGAGACCCCACAGGGCCAGACTCTTGTTTTGGACCCCTCCCTGAGGTTGGAAGTAGTCTTCGATCTTTTTGGGCAGGACCAGTTTCTGATCTTCATTGACCTCATGAATCGCCTGCAAAAGCCTGGGGGTAATCCCGACATTCTCTGCCGTCTTAATCAAGGCCCGGACATCTTTGGGAAAACAGGAGCCTCCGTAGCCTGCTCCGGGATAAATGAACTCGTAGCCGATTCTTCGATCCGCTCCGATTCCCCTGCGGACTTCACGAACATCGGCCCCTACCAGTTCACAGACATTGGCCACTTCATTGATAAATGATATTTTCGTCGCCAGGATACAGTTGGCCGCATATTTGATCATCTCGGCACTGCGTATCCCGACGACCATGAGTTTTTCCCGGCTCCTGGCAAAAGGGTTGTACAGGACCTTCAAGAGTTCGGCCGTCCGGACATTGTCCGTTCCCACAATGACCCTGTCCGGCTTGAAGAAATCATTGACCGCGTCCCCTTCTTTTAAAAATTCCGGGTTGGAAACCACGTCAAATTCCGGCCTGGAGCCACGGGACTTCAGCTTACGGCCGATGATCTCCTTGACCTTGTCCGCAGTCCCCACCGGTACTGTGGACTTGTTGACCACGATTTTGTAATCCTGCATACTGGCCCCGATTTCCTCGGCAGCCTGGTAGACGAAGGACAGGTCGCAGGATCCGTCCTTTTGGGCCGGGGTGCTCACGCAGATAAAGACGAAGAGGACGTCTCTTATCCCCTCCTGCAGATCAGTGGTGAATTCAAGACGGCCTCCGGACTGATTGCGCTTGACGAGTTCCTCGAGTCCAGGTTCATAGATGTGCACCCGGCCGTTTTTGAGTCCGTTGACCACATTGGAGTCAATATCGACGCAGGTGATGTGATTCCCCATCTCAGCCAGACAGGCGGCCGTGACCAACCCGACGTACCCGGTGCCTACAATACAAACACGCACAGCCAGCCTCCTGTCTAATTGATTATTTTTTCCCCTTGGCGTATAGGGCTAGGCGTACTTACCAGGAACTGCCGGCGGAAGTCAACAATACAAAAATGGGGGCTTCGCCGTTAACCCGGAACGAGATCCAAGATGCCTATATATTTCTTACAGGGATTTACGGAATAAAGGCACTGAAAAAAGTGGTTCGAATAACTGCTTATGTCCGAATCGACAACCTCTCTTCAGGACCAGGGCCGACTCAGCCTTGAGCGGAACGCTGAACAGATCGTTACCCTGATCTTTTCCGGAACATGGTCCTTTGCCCTCGAACTGCCAGGACCAAGGGAGGTCTGGTCTGAAATCTCAGCCGGAAACCGTCTCCCGCAGACCATAGCCTTTGACTGCCGCCGGCTTGCGGGCTGGAACAGCGGGCTGCTCACTTTTCTCGTCCAGATTCGGGAAAAATGCGTACAATCCGGGATAAATCTGGATACAAGCGGGCTGCCCCCGGAAGTGAAGCGGCTTTTATCCCTGGCTGCGGCCGGTCACCAGGCCCGGGCTTCCGGCAGGGATGCTGGCCCTCGCTCGCTCTTCTTCAAACTAGGGCAACAGACAATACAGGTCGGCCATTCCGTACTCTCCTTCACTTCTTTTCTGGGGGAAACCCTTCTGGCTTTTTCGACCTTGCTCCGGGGACGGATCAGGTTCAGGGGGCTGGAATTTTTCCGGCTCCTGCATGAATGCGGGGACCAGGCTCTGCCCATCGTCTCCCTTATCAGCCTGCTGGTCGGATTGATCCTGGCCTTTGTGGGCGCGGTTCAGCTCAAAGCTTTCGGGGCGCAAATCTATGTGGCCGACCTGGTGGGAATCGCCATGGTCAGAGAGATGGGGGCGATCATGACCGGGATCATCATGGCCGGACGAACCGGGGCCGCATTTGCCGCACATATCGGGACCATGAACGTTAACGATGAAATCGACGCCTTACGGACCATGAGCATCTCTCCGGTGGAATTTCTGATTCTGCCCAGGCTTCTGGTCCTGATCCTGATGATGCCCCTGCTCTGCCTGTATGCCAACCTGCTCGGAATCCTGGGCGGGGGCATCGTCGGGGTGGGCATGCTGGACATAACACCGGCCCGTTACCTGGCGCAGACCCAGTCCGCGGTGACCCTCACCAGCTTATGGCTCGGTTTGATCAAAAGCGTTGTTTTCGGTATCATCGTGGCACTTGCCGGTTGCTACCGGGGATTAAACTCCGGTAGAAACGCTGCAGCCGTGGGTATGGCCGCTACGTCAGCCGTGGTCACGGCTATCGTGGCCATCATTGTTGTTGACGGTCTCTTTGCTGTTATCTGCGATATTCTAGGAATTTGATAATGCCCCAATCCCCGACAAAGCCCTGTATACAGGTACGTAACCTGAGCCTGGCCTTTGGCCGGGAAGTGATCCTGAGCGGTCTCGATTTCGATATCATACAGGGCGACATCTTTATCATCATGGGGGGCAGCGGCAGTGGAAAGAGCACCCTGATGAAGTCCCTGATCGGACTCAAAAGACCCCGTACCGGAGAAATCCGCTATCAGGGCCTTGATTTCTGGCAAGCCGACCCAGGGCAACAGGAGCGGATTCTGAGAAATTCCGGAGTGCTCTATCAGGGAGGGGCCTTGTGGAGCTCCATGACCATTGCGGAAAACGTGGCTCTGCCTCTGGAGCAGTTTTACGATTTGCCAAGGGAGCGGGTCAGAGAACTGGTTTCGCTCAAGCTGTCCCTTGTCGGCCTGTCCGGTTTTGAAGAGTACTTTCCCTCCGAGATCAGCGGCGGGATGCGCAAGAGGGCCGGTCTGGCCAGGGCCATCGCCCTGGACCCGGAGATCCTGTTTTTCGACGAGCCTTCAGCCGGTCTGGATCCGGTCAACGCCAAGCTCCTGGACGATCTTATCCTGGAGATCCAGAAAGGACTCGGCACAACCATTGTCGTGGTCAGCCATGAGTTGGCCAGTATCTTTGCCATCGGCACCAATTCCGTTTTTCTCGATGCAGAGAGCAAAACCGCCCTCGACTCCGGCAGTCCCGGGGAGATGCTGCATAAGAGCAGGGATCCTAAAATACGGGCCTTTTTGACCAGAGGGGGTACAATTGAAGATTGAAAATAGAAGATTTAGAATTGCTGCCTATTGGAAATCTTGGATGCTGCACTAAGGAAGATATGTGAGCGAGAACCAAAGAAATTTTCAAAAGAGTCCATGAAGATAGAACGAAAAAAAACCATACTCGGGGTTTTTGTCCTTGGCGGAATCCTTTTGGGAGTCCTCTTTGTGGTCCTCTTTGGGACAGGAAGTTTTTTTCAACGATCACAGAAATTTATCCTTTTTTTCGATCATTCGGTCAAGGGCCTGAATATCGGCTCCCCTGTCCTCTTTCGAGGGGTCAGGGTCGGACGGGTCGCGGATATTCAGTTGCGGGCCGATCCAGAAGATATGACCATCGAAATACCAGTGATCATCGAACTCTATCCCGATCAGGTGGTCTGGACCCGCGAAAAGTTCCAGCCCAAAAAAATCTTTGAAGCCATGACCAGAAGAGGCCTTGGGGCCCAGCTTCTTTTACAGAGTTTTGTTACCGGGAGCTATTTGGTAGGACTCGACTTCTTTCCTGATGAGTTCGGCCAGCAAGAGACCGATTTCGATGAAGAGCATCCCGTTATTCCCACCAAAGCCACCGGTATTCAGGAATTGTCGGAAACAGTTGAACGGTTGCCCCTGGATGATCTGGCCAATAAATTGATCTCCACGCTTGAGGGCATTGAAAAGATAATAAATTCGTCCGAGATCCCCGGCACCTTCTCCGCATTGAACCAGACCATGCAGGGTTTGCAGACCACGGTTCAGGCACTGGAAAAAAACATCCCTTCTCTTACTCTGTCCCTTGCAGAAACTCTGCAGGATATCCGGGATCTGGTTCAAAATACAGATCGGCAGATCACCCTGGCCGGTTCCGGATTCAACGCAACCCAGACCCGGACCAATCGACTCATCAGGAATCTCGATCAGGAAATAAAATCGGTCTCCGCTGAGATCAAAAGCACTGCCGGACAGATGCAAAAGGCGGTCAACCGGATTGAAGAGGCCCTGTCCCTGAAAGAGGACGGCCTCTTGTTTCGGTTGACTTCCGGTCTCGAAGGGACCTTTGCAGCCGTCCAGTCCACATTGCAGCAGACCGAAGAGTCTCTGGCCGCACTGCAGGAGGTAACCGGCGAAGACTCCGCCATGCGTTTCGAGCTGACCAACACCCTGCAGGAATTATCCAGGGCTGCACGGTCTATACGTAACCTGACCGATTATCTCGA
>JAIPDR010000274.1 GCA_021737615.1 Desulfohalobiaceae bacterium
CGGCCACATACATGGGCAGGGCCCCGAGAGTGGTCATGGCCGGCACCAGGAGAAAGCCCCCGCCGATGCCAAAGGACCGGGAAACCACACCGATGGCCAGCCCGAGGATAGCGAAGAGCAGGGGGTTGATGGTGAACTCTTCGCCCCAGAACTTGAAGCGGTAATCGGTGATCCCGGACTTGACGGGTTCGATCTTGCCCATTTCCGCGGCTCGCCCTTCGGCCTTGGCCTTGGCCACCTCGTCGTTGAACTTCTTGGTCATGGCCTTGATGTTCTTGCGTTTCTCCATGGCCTTGGGGGTCAGCTCGAAGAGGGTCCGGATGCCCATCAAGACCACCAGGACGGCCAGCCATTCCTTGTAGGCCCGCAGCGGCAGGTACTGGGAAACATACTTTCCGAGCCAGATGGAGCCGATGAAGATGCCGATCCCGAAGGAGAGGCCGATGGGCCAGGCCACCCGCTTCTCTTTTACGGCGTAGCGGTAAAACGATCCCAGCGGGGAGAACAGGGTCAGGGCCATGTTGGAAGGTTTGAGAACGTTGGCGGCATTGATGCCCACCGGACCGGCGGTGTGCACCACCAGGACCTGAAAGGCGGCCATGAGCATCCCCCCGGCGGCCCCGATCATGGAAAAGTAGGTCCCGACGATGATCGCCCCGATGATGATCCAGAGGGGATTCATGTAGCGAAATCCCTTATCCAGCCAGAACCCGTTGCCCTCCACCAGATAGGTGTCGGTTTGGGCGCCGTTGACATAGACCTCGAACTCGGTATCCGGCGGGGTGTGGCGGTAGGATTGAAAGGTGGCGGTGAATTGTCCGGTTTCCTTGTCCAGGTCGATGTGGGTGTTCTCGTCCCAGTAGTTTCCGCTGTCCTCGTCGGTGAGGACCGACTTGGAGAAGATGACCACCTTGCCGACTTTGGTGCCCTCCTTGACCACGGTGTTGATCCCGAACTTGGATTCATTGGCGAATTTGAAAAAATTCCACTGCTCCTCGCTCTTGATCGACCCCAGCATGGATCTGGCCTCCGCCGAGAGATCGCCGAAGGAGTCCTTCAAGTAAAACATGGTCGTGGAGTACAGCCCCTGGCCTTTGGGCAGAAGCACGGACGGTCCGCCGTACTTCTTCTTCCCTTTCTCCCCGTAGGCACCGGGATTGGTGGTCAAAAGGTAATACAGGGGCGGGATCTCGGTCTCGGCCGTGAAACCTTTTTCCTGGCTTACGTTTTTGAAGATCTTGGTCTCATGGGCCCCGTCGGTTTCCTGAAAGGAGAACTTGTCCTTCTGGGAAACAGCCAGGTACAGGTCCTGGCCCGGTTCGATGCTGCCCTCGATGGTCACGGCATCTCCGGCCTTGTAACTGTCCGAGATAACTTCACCTGAAACAGCGCCTAGACCGGAAGTCGCAAGAGTCAAGGACATGAATAGTGTTGTCAACAGAAGAATGAACATTCGTCTCATCAGGCTACTCCTTTGGGTTAAGAAATAAAAAAACCGAGTTCCGGTATTATAAATCTGCCCTTTTGGCCGTTTCTAAACGGCCAAAAGGGCAGATTTATAATTGGAAGTACTTGACGGCCAGGATCCCGCCAAGTCCGGAACAACAGATCCCCGCCCCGAACCACAGCAGCAGATCCTGCCAGGACAGTGGGACCAACCCCGTGAAAAAAGGCAGAAGAAAGAACCAAGCCAGACAGACCAGAACAACCACACCGACTCCCGCGCCCACGGCAAAGAGCCGCTTGTGATTCAAGCGGTCCCTGGTCTTGTCCAGGAGCATGTACCCGGACAGGGCGGCATTGAAGGCGATGAACCAGGGCATCAGTTTGGTCAGCGGCAGAACAGGAAACAGGGCTGCGACAAAGACCGCAAGGAGCAAGGTCCCCACCGCACCCGCCAGTATGCTGATCCCTGCCTTCCAGGCCCGGGAGGAGGTCACGGTGAAGGACATGACTTCAATCCATTCAAACATAGTGTTCCCCATACGGTTTTTGCTGTTCGTTCAACACCCGGCAGGCAGTGGGGCAGAAGATCGTGAACGCCTGCGATACAAACTCAAGCAAGTCCTGTGCCAACCCATCGGCCAGGCCGGAGAGCCGGTTTCGGCTGGACAGATCGCACACCAAATTTTCCGGAAAAACAGGCGGGTAGGCAAAGGAGACCCTTCAGCTTCATGCAGTCCCTGGAAACAGTGAAGGATCGGCTTGCCCCTTGCCTCACCGCAAAAAAAACCTTGCACCTTCGTCGGGTACTACCCTTTTTTCCTTTTTTTCACAAAGCCGGGGGATTTGCAAAAAAAATATTTCAGTGCAAGTTTTTTACTGCACCCGCCTTTCCTTCTTCCGTGTTCTACCGGGTCCGGCAAAATCTCTGCCTACATAATATATTGATTTTTTGTGCAAAAATCTAACATCTTCCTGAGAGCCCTTGCCCGGTTCCCGGGCTAACTGGTATAAATCTTGCATTAGCATCCAATGGTGTGAAATGTATCACATGGGTGCCTGAAGATGAGACCATGGATCTTTGCACCTCAATCCGGTCTTTGCAGGCCGGACCCCAGTCGCGGAACCGGTTCCAATCATCGGTCTTGATACTGTATACATCAAAGGAGTGAACAAGATGCCCGAGGAAATTTACAGTCTGTGTTTCATGTGCACGGTGCGCTGCCCCATCAAGGTCAGCGTGGAAAAAGGCCGGGTTGCCTTTATCGAAGGCAGTCCTCATGTCCCCGACATCGCCGGCAGTCTCTGCCCCAAGGGTGCCGCGGGCAAAGCCCTTTTGAACGACCAGGAACGGGTGCAGGGCCCCATGATCCGGAGCGGTCCCCGCGGGTCGGGCAAATGGCGGCGGGTCAAATGGGAGGAGGCCCTTGATTACGTAGCCGACAAGCTGAAAAAAAATATCGAGAAGCACGGCGGCAGATCCGTTGTCCTTGGAGAACGGGCCAACCTCGCCAGCCATGTCAGCAAGACTTTCTTAAAGGCCATCGGCTCGCCCAACTATTTTTCCCACGACGCCCTGTGCAAGGGCTCGGTCAACACGGCCTGCCGTTCCCTGTTCGGCTTGACCGACGGCCAGTTGAACACCGACAACAAAAATGCCAGACAGATAATCCTCTATGGCCGGAATATCTATGAGAGCATCGCCCTGAAGCCGATGAATCAGCTGAACAAGGCCCTGGAAAACGGGGCCAGGCTGACGTATATCGATCCCCGGGTGAGCGTCACCGCCTCCAAGGCCCACCGCTTCTGGATGATCCGCCCCAAGACCGACCTGGCTTTGAACTACGCCCTGATGCACGTCATCATCAAGGAAAACCTCTACGACGAAGACTTTGTGCAGCGCTGGGTCCTGGGCTTCGACCGGCTGCAGGAGTTTGTCCAGCCCTATACGCCGGAGTGGGCCGAAGCGGAGACCGGCATCAGGGCCGACGAGATTCGGGAACTGGCCAGGGAAGCAGGCAAGGACAGGCCTCGGGTCGTCTTTCATCATGGTTATCGAGGGGCCCACTACACCAACGAGATCCACCTCAGACGCTCCATCCTCATCCTGAACTGCCTGATGGGCAATATCGAGACCCCGGGCGGATTGTTCTTCAAGAAAGGGCCGGGTGAAGCCGGGGGCAAGCCGGCCAGAAAGCTGACGGACCAGGACCTGCCCACAGTTGACGAGGTCAGGTTCGACAAGGTGGGGACCCCGGATTTTCCCCTGCCGGATCCAAACCATGGCGTGGGCCAGATGCTGCCCGCAGCCATTTTAGAGGAAGACCCCTATCCCCTGACCAGCCTCATCGCCTACCGCTTCGATCCCCTGATGTCCATACCCGATACCACCTTGACCAGAAAGGCCCTGGACAAGCTGGACCTGGTGGTGGCCATCGACATCAACTACAGCGATATCGCCGCCTACGCCGATGTCATCCTGCCGGAACCCATCTATCTGGAGCGGCTGGATTGCGTGCAGCAGGCCAACAGCCTCAAGCCCCAGATGTTCCTCAGGCAGCAGGCGGTCAAGCCGCGCTTCGACACCATGCCCGGGGCCATGATCCTCAAGGAGATCGGAAAGCGGCTGGGACTGGGGCAATATTTCCCCTATGAGAGCATGGAGGAACTCGTCGACTGGCAGCTCGAACCGACCGGCTTTACCCGTGAAGAGTTCAAAAACAAGGGCTTTGTCTCCTATTCCAGCCAGCAGATCTTCTGGGACCGGGAAGACGGCCTGAAGTTCAAGACCCCTTCCGGAAAGATCGAATTCGTCTCTTCGCTCCTGGAAGAGGCGGGCTATGAATCCTTTCCGGAATACACCCCGGTCGAGACCCCGGAAGAAGCGGACGAGTTCAGACTCATCGAGGGCAGATGCGCCCTGCACACCCATGTTTCGACCCAGAACAACCCCTACCTCAATGAGCTCATGTCGGAAAACGTCCTCTGGATCAACGATCAAAAAGGGGCGGCCCTGGGCATCAGCGACGGACAGCTTGTGGAGGTTGCCTCGGATCAGGGCTCGGGCCGGCTCAAGGCCAAGGTCACTCCCTTTATCCATCCGGAATGCGTCTTCCTGATTCACGGATTCGGGCATCAGGCCCAGCAGGCCACCCGCTCCTTTCAGAAAGGGGTCTCCGACGCCCTGCTCCAGCAGAACGTCACGGACCGGGTGGGCGGCAGTCCGGGACTGCACGAAACCTTTGTTCGAGTCAAGCCCCTTGGATAAAAGTGCTGTTTGTTGTAACCTGATCAAATCCGGAGTATTCATCTCATGAGTAAATATTATCTCTTTCAAGACCAAAAAATGTGCATCGGCTGCAAGGCCTGCGAAGTGGCCTGCAAAAGCAACAAGAATCTCACCACCGGGCCGAAGCTGTGTTCGGTGATCACGATCGGGCCGAAGTGGATCGGAAACCTGCCCCGGATGTCCTTTGCCTTCATGCCCTGTTTCCACTGCGAGAACCCGTGGTGTGTGGCGGCCTGCCCCACCGGGGCCATGCAGAAAAGGACAAAGGACGGGGTCGTCTACGTGGAGCATGACCTCTGCGTAGGCTGCAAGGCCTGCATGA
>JAIPDR010000275.1 GCA_021737615.1 Desulfohalobiaceae bacterium
TACATAGGTAGCTGTGTTCACAAGCCCTCCTTTGTTGATCGGACCACATAAATGAAGAAGGCTGGATATCGCATCCAGCCGCTTCCGATCCCCGGGAACATTGTTCCAAGACACTCCACCAGTAGATTTCAATATTCAGAGCTTTCTCAAAAACTCCTTGGCCTGGAAATCAAACTCCCTGCTTTCGACATCCACCGTGCGCCGACCCGACTCATCGGAGATCATTACCCTGACATAGCCTCCACCCCCCTCGAAGGTGACGCAGCATGCATCCCGGCCTGCTTCTTCCAGATTTTCACCCCCCTTCCCAAAGTACTTCACGGCGCGATCGATGATCTCTTCTGGTCTGAACCTGGTTTGTTTGGCAATTCGCAGCATCCTCCGCCTCCCTCGTCTTTCACAGGGGATTGTTACTGGTAATAATAGCTTCCGGGCAGCCTTTTGTTCACCCGAAGGTAAGTGCATAGCGGGGTCTTTGATCCCTTGAGCCCCATTTTTTTCCGAATATTCTTGCGGTGGGTCTGGATGGTCTCAAATGAAGAATACAATTTCTCTGCTATCTCCTTGCTGGTCAGTCCTTCCTGAATATACTGACAAACCTCCATTTCAGTCGGCGTCAGCTTGAGCAGGTCCTTGTCCACCTTCATCAGCGGGTCCTGAATCGAAGAAGCCGGGTCTGATTTTGCCTGGATGCTCATCGAGAAAATATGCTTCCCGTCGAGCTGCACCCGCTGTACCCGAAACCTGGCTTCGCATTTCTGCTTGTCGGAATCGATCACTCCCAGATCCTGCTGCCAGGATTGCTCATCCCTGCGAAGTGAATTCTGGAGTTGAAAAAATGCTCCGTGAAACTGTTCATGAATCAATTGCCGGATGTTGTGTCCGAGCAGATCCCGTTTCCTCCAACCCAGTTTCCTGGTCAAACTGGAGTTGACGGCCAGAACCTCTCCTGTTTCATCCATGAACAGCATTGGGGTGGAGATGGAATCAAAGAGGATATTCATCAGCTTGAAGCCATCATCCGACTGTTTTTTCGTTACGACCCTGTTATTTCTAGGAGCTGCCATTTCCTGAAACATATCTCCTCCCTGGCAATATTTTTTTTCAACACACTTCTTTTGTCTCGGCTCTTCAAATAATGTATGAGCAAAGAACGTGCCATTGCCAGGGGAACTTATTCAGGAGGGGACAGAGCGATGCCTGCAAGGGAGAGGTCACCGCAAAGAAATCCGGTCTGAGTGGGGCATGTCACAATCCATTCCCTGGAGAGCTGAGACATGTCACACTAAAAAGGATTACAGGGAGAGTCCGAACTGATCGATCTTGCGGTAGAGGGTCTTGCGGTGGCAGCCGAGGATCTGGGCTGCCTTGGATTTATTGCCTTCGGCCTGGGTCAGAGCCTGTTCGATGTGTTCCCGGGTCAACTCCCGGGGCTTTTTCGTTCCCAGTCCCAGTCCGTGGGAACCGCTGAAATCAAGGAGTTCGAGTGGGAGGTGATCCATCTTGATCAGGCCGCCCGGACTGAGGAGACAGCCGTGTTCCAGGGTGTGTTTGAGTTCTCGGATATTACCAGGCCAGTCGTAGCGCATAAGGACATTCATGACCGCATTGCTCACCCCGAAGACTTCTTTTTGGAATTCCTGGCTGAAGTGCCGGCAGAAATGGTCGACCAGCAGGGGGATGTCCTCTTTGCGCTCCCGCAGGGGGGGCAGAGAAATGGTCAGGACCTTGAGTCGATAATAGAGGTCTTCGCGAAACGTCCCTTCTTTGACTTTCTGGGCCAGATCGACATTGGTGGCTGAAATGATCCGGCAGTCGACCTTGATGGTCTGGCTGGAACCGACTCTTTCAAAGGACTTATTTTCCAGGACCCTGAGCAGCTTGAGCTGAATGCGGTGGGAAATTTCACCGATTTCGTCCAAGAAGATGCTCCCCCCGTGAGAGGCCTCGAAGCGCCCGATCTTGTCTTTATGAGCCCCGGTAAAGGCCCCTTTGACATGACCGAAGAGTTCGCTGTCCAGGAGGTCTTCGGACAGAGCGGAGCAGTTGACCTTGCATAAGGGTCCGGAAGCCCTGATACCGGTATAATGCAGGGCATCCATGACATTTTCCTTGCCGGTGCCGCTTTCACCCAGAATGAGCACGGTGGAGTCCACGGTGCTCAGCTGCCGAATCAGGGTGTAAATCCGCTGCATTTTATGGCTCTTGCCGACGATGTTCTTGAACCGGCGGCGGTTTTGGATCTGCTCTTCCAGCTCCTGCTCCCGGGTGATGTCCTTGATGATCATGGTCACCCCGGTCAGCTGATCATTTTTATTGCGTAAAGGGGAAGCGGTCACCAGGATGACTTTCTGGTCCGTCTTCGAATAGGAGCACTCGATTCTCCGGTTCAAAACCTGTCTGTTTTTCATCCGGCACTGCTCCAGGATACCGAAACAACAATCCTCCGGAATCTTGGCTTCCTGCCCCGCAATGGGATGGTTCAACTTCAGTTTTCTTCCAAGGGGGCACAACGATTCCATGGCCTGGTTGTAATCGAGCACACAACCCCGGGCATCGATGGTGATGAGGCCGTCGGGTATGCTGTTGAAAATCGATTCCAGTTGCTTCTGATAGCGTTCCTTCTCTTCCAGGGTCAGGGTCAGTTGTTCTTGATACAGCCTCTTCTCTCTGACAAGATCAAGATTGTCAAAGGCAGCCTTGACCGCCTTTTCCAGGACCCCGAGATCCTCCAGGGACTTGATGACATAGTTGGTGGCTCCTAAACGGAGGGCCCGAATGACATCCTTCATTTCTCCGATTCCTGAAATCACCAGTATCGGGATCTCGGAGTCTTGTTTCCGGATTCTCTTGAGGACTTCGAAGCCGTGCATACCCGGCATGCGAAGGTCAAGAAGGAGAACATCCGGATTGTTGTCATGAAAGTACTCCAGTCCCTTCTCACCGGATTCTGCCAGGAAAACCGCATACCCGAGATCTTCAAGGTAGGTACCGATGACCTGCCGGCTCATGCGGTCGTCATCAATATAGAGAATGGATTTTTTCATTTCCCCTCAAGACCGGGATCACAATTCTCCAGAAACCATTCAAGGTAATCGATGGTCTGCCGCATAATCGAAGGGAGTTGCTCAAGGTACTTTTTCAGGTCCCCTCGATTCTCGTCAACAATGGCCGTTTCAATTTGTCCGGACAGCTCATTCACCCGCAAGGCACCAATCAGGGCTGCATTTCCCTTGAGGGTGTGGGCCAGGTCCTTGAGGGCCTGCATGTTCTGCTCCTCATAGGCCGATTGCATTTCCGGGATCACGCTTTGCCGTAAGGCCACAAACTCCTGCTTCACGACGGAAAGCAGTCGCGGTTTCCCCGAAAACCTGTCTCTCAGATTGTCAAGATCTAGAAATGCTTTTGCGTGTTCAGGTTGTTTTGCTTGCATCGTACATTCTCTTTTATATAAGTTCTTGTTCACTGTAAAGGGTGCCGATACACAGGCCCTGCTCTATCCGGCGGATCGGTCCCTGCTTTTGCCGTTGTTCCTCGTATTTCAGCCAATCAACAAAGAATCAGCTGAGGCTGAATGATCCTTGGCCTCGGGTGTCCTCAGGCAAAGGTCCCCTGGACAAAGACCATGACAAACAGGGCCACGGTTTCGACAATGCCGATGGTCAGAAGGTAATTCCCGAATCCCTGACCCGTTTCCCCAAGGGCGTCGGCGGCTGCCGCCCCGGCCTTTCCCTGGAACCAGGACGAGGCCCCCATGGCCAGCCCTCCGGTTACCCCGGCTGCAAGCATCGCCGGCCAGTTGAGAAAATCGCCCCCGTTGTCCAGGGCCTGCTGACTGATTCCCAGCATCATGTTCATCAAAATCAGCCCGTATATCGTCTGTGACAATGGGGCCCCGATAAAGGTGATCAGGATAAACTGGGCGGTCTTGTTCTGGGCATAGGCTTTCTTCCAGGCCCCGATGGCCGCCATGCCGGCGGTTCCCGTCCCCAGGGCCGATCCGGCCGCAGCCAGACACAAAGCGGTCGCAGCCCCGGCCTTTCCCAGTGCAGCCATGAATTGTATATCCATAGGTCTTCTCCAGTCAATGCTTCTCGCTTGCGTTTCGAGTGCGGACAAAAGGTTTGAAGGGTCTCCCCGACCATTGAATACCGGTATGGCCGGCAAACTCAAGTGTGTTCAGCCTCACGCCGTGCACGAGGACGCCCATGCCGGCCAGCAGGATGTTCAGACCGTGACCGAAAAAAATCACACAGGCCGCGAGCAGACCATAGAAAAAACCGCCGCCGGCTCCCACTTCAGCGGCCATTTCGTTGAATGCCGCGGCAATGGCGTAGGTGGCCATGCCCACGGCAAAGAGCCTGATGTAGGAAACCAGATCCACGAAACTGCTGATGAGATCCAGGGGGAGCCGGACGTATTCCGGCCAGTTCCGGCCGATGGCTTGAAGCGGCCGCATGAAGGCCACGATGAGGATCAGGCCCGCCCCCAGGACGAGGTACATGAAATCCGGAAATTGCTCCAAAAGCACAAACCGTCTGGCCAGGAAGAACATGGACCAGGTAACCATGATCCAGCCCAGCTGCGCCAGGGCCGCGAGCCCGGGGAGCAGCAGCAGAAAGCGCCAGATATGGGCCAGGCTGAGCTGGACCGCGCCAATGGCAAAACACAGGAGCATGAGGTGCCGGTCAGCATCCTGACCTGTGAGCCACTGCAGCTGGAAGGTTCTCAAAGGACCGGGCAAGGCCTCGAGACCGAAGATATTTCCGGTCAACAGCCCCCAGATCACGGTCGATCCGCTCATGAGCAGCAGCAGCCGGAAGGCGTGCCCGGGAAGCGGGGTGAAGCGCCGGGCCGCCAGGCTGGCCAGGATGAACAGGGTGCCATAACCGGCATCCCCTACAATCATGGCGAAAAAAAGACTCAGAAAAAGGAGGAAGGGGACGCTGATATCTGTTTCGAAATATCCCGGCACGACCTTGATCAGATCGAAAACTGTCTTGACCGGCTTGACCCAGGCCGGATATTCTATCAGGGTCGGGGG
>JAIPDR010000276.1 GCA_021737615.1 Desulfohalobiaceae bacterium
TCCGGCCTGGGCGGAAAACCGCCCAGGCCGGATTTTTGATATTACTTTCGATGCGGCTCGAGTTCCTGCAGGACCTCTTCGGCCACCTCGAATCCGTACTTTTGGGCCAGGTCGCAATTCCGGATCGCCTCTTCGAATTCACCCTTCTCCAGATAAGCCAGGCAGAGGTTGTTGTAGGCCGGCCCGAATGTGGGTTCCTGCTCAATGACTTTCCGGCATTCGTCGATGCAGCCCTGAACATCGCCCTGCATCAGGTAGGCGCTGCCCAGGGTCGAGCGGGCCTGCAGGAACTTGGGGTCGAAGGACAGGGCCCTGCGCAGGGCCTTGACCGCTTCATCCGTTTTGCCCAACTGCAGCTGCACAAAGCCTATATTGCCGTGGGGGACCGCAAAACGCGGCCTGAATTCCGAGGCCTTCTGGTTGTAACTCAGACAGGTCATCAGGTCGCCCCGGTTCAGAGCCAGTCCGCCCAGCTGGACATAGGCCTCAGCCAGATCCGGAGTGTACTGGATGGCCTTTTTCAACTCCTCCTCGGCCTGTTCGTACTTGGCCTCCCCGATCAGGACACAGCCCAGATTATAGTGGGCCACGCCGTCTTCCGGGTTTTCGGACAGCCTCTTCTTCAAATCCCGGACATAATCCTCCAGGTTGTTGGCTTCGGTCATAGTTTCATCCTTTATACTTCCGACCGGCATACATTGAGATTCTCTTAACTGGAAAGGTCGGATGCTTCTGCTAGCACACAATCCCAATCACAATCTATGCCTCCCGTAAGTATATATTTTACTGTTTATAAAAAACCATTTCGGCTTGGCTTTCAATCTGTAAAGGAATCAGCCTTCCCAGACATCATCCGCGGTCAGCCCGGTCTCTCTGAGCTGCCGCCCGTACCAGAGACAGAATTCGAATATGCCCCGGTAGCGTTCATCCCGGTTGAAGACCCCCATGCACATTTCATACACTCCCCGGCCATAGGCATTGCCATACTCCTGAACCTGGTTGGCCTCGAAAAAGTCACGAAAGAGCTGCTGGGCTGTTCTTTTGGTGGCGTCTTGACGGGTCTCGATAGGATGCTTGGGCTCCTGAAAGGGATCCCATTTGCTGTAGCCGATCCTGTCGATAAATTTTTTGCGCCTGGGCGAAAGGCGGTCGTATATGGCCTGTTTTTGTTCGTCCTTATCCATTTTTTGTTCACCGGTTCGTGCTTGTAACAAATTAGTTGTCTTTGCCCAGGACCCACTCCGTGCCGGATTTATCGCCCTTTTTTTCTTCATCTTTTGGCTCGATGATCCCCAGGTATTCCGCGTCGTATTCTGTGATAAGGGCCATGGACAAAGGGACAAGGACCTCCCCCAGCTTCGTGTATTTGCTCGGGATCGAAGCGGCCATTTTTTGACTCAGCTCCAAAAGACGGTCCTGAATCTTGTCCATATATACGGTCGGATACTTTTGGCCAGGGACAAACCCTGTCCTGGAACAGGTATGTACTTCACCCCCGATGGATAGGGGCAAGCCGTACAGGCGGCAGGTCACCGGCCTCCACTCGTAAAGCACGCACCTGTCGTCACCGCCAAGCAGGGGGCAACGCACCCGCTCCCGGCCGACTTCGGCCATGATCTGCTCTGTGTCTGCCCCCTGCTGTCTTGATTTGTAGATCCGGCGCTTGATCTTGTAGGTTTCCCGGTCCGCTTTATCCGCCCGCTCCCGGACCTCGGTCCTGACCTCGCCGGAAAGCAGTTCATGGTATTTGCGGTTTAAAAACATGGCTTCGATCAGACTCAAATCAAACAGGGCATAGCAGCAGTCGGTGCATCCTTGGTGACAGGTGACCTCAGCCGGAAAATCCGACTGGATCCGGTTGAAGACCTTCTCCATATCCGCCAGGATCTTTTCATATTCCTGAAAAAACCCTTCAAGCTCTAATTTCATAAATTATTCTAGCCTCTTTAAAAGTTGTTCGGCTCATGCCTTGTCTCGAATCTTTGGGTACGTTTTCCGATCTGAAGAAAAAATGAGCCCCTAATAAGATCTATTAGGGGCTTATTTTTGGTCAAGGTCTCGTTGCAAAGGAATCAGATCTCATGCAGGGTAACGGCCTCCTGCTCGCAGACTTCGACGCAGGATTCGCAACCCAGGCATTCATCGATATCCACGGGTACGGCCTTTTCATCCTGAAGTTCATAGACCTCCACCGGACAGACATCGATACATTCGCCGCACCCGATGCATTTATCTTCATTAACCAGAATGTTCCAGGCCATCTAGCGTTCCTCCGATCCTTAACGACTAGTCCATCTCCAGAGTAATGGCCTCAGATTCACAGACCTCGACGCAGGATTCACATTCCATGCACTCTTCCTCGTTGGCGACCACGGCTTTATCATCCTGCATTTCAAAGACATCTGCCGGGCAATTGTCGATGCACTCGCCGCATCCTTCACACTTGTCGGGATCAATTATTACTTGCGTCATTTGTTCCTCCTAACTGGAATTAGAATTGGAATTTTGTTTATCGGTTACAGGTTTTAATACCAAACAATACTCTACGAAAAAATTACTTTCCCGGGGCCCTCTTCCTGTCACCTGCTCTCCGGCCGCTGACCACTGTCATCTCCTGCCGTCAGGCTGCCCCGATCTCCTTTTTGACCCCGATAGCGATTTTCCAGAGGATTGTCAATATCAGGCCTCCGGTGGCATAGACCATCACGGAGATCATGAGTTCCGGAAAGGTCGGAGCGTATTCAGTGATCGTCTCAAACGGATTAGGGATGTAACCCCCTACCACCAGGCCCAGCCCCTTGTCAATCCAGGTGGCGGCGATGAGCAAAATCAGGCCTAGTACCAAGAGATGCGGATTGTTCCTGAACCTGGGCGGAATCAGGATGATCAAAGAGGCCGCGGCACAGGCGGTCATGAGCCACATGAAGCCCACCAGGGAATTGGCCCCGTGCAGTCCGGAGAACAGATAGACCAGGGTATGCTTGTGCCCCGGGATATTGCTGTAAAAAGCGGTGAAGACCTCCAACAAAAAGAAAAAGACATTGATACACATGGCGTAGGTGATGATCTTGGCCAATGTCTGCACCGCCTTTTCCCCTGGATCATAGTTGGCCGTCTTCTTGACGATCAGGGCCAGGATCAAGAGGATGGCCGGCCCGGAACAAAAGGCCGAGGATAGAAAACGGGCGGCCATGATTGCGGTCAGCCAGTAATGCCTGCCAGGAATGCCCTGGTATAAAAAGGCGGTTACGGTGTGGATACTGAAGGCCCAGATGATGGACAGATAGGCCACGGGCTTGACCCATTTGGGGTGGGGCAGTCTCTTGTGCTCTGCCTGCAGATTGCACCAGCCGACCACGATGTTCAGGAGCAGGTAGACGTTTAAGACGATCATGTCCCAGAAGAGAATCGAGTTCGGAGTGGGATGGACGATGATATTCAAGAGCCGCTGCGGCTGCCCCAGATCCACGACGACAAAGCCGATGCAGACGATGACCGCGGCCACGGCCATGAATTCGCCAAGGATGACAATTTTTTCAAACTGCTTGGCGTTGTGAAAATAAAAGGGCAGGACGAGCATCACCGCGGAAGCGGCCACCCCGACCATATAGGTCAGCTGGGCGATGTAGAATCCCCAGGACACATCCCGGCTCAACCCGGTCACGGTCAATCCTTTGGAGAGCTGCAGGATGTAAAAGATACTCCCCAGCCCCATCAGGACCAGCAAAAATATCACCCAGGACCAGTATTTCTTGTCTCCTTGTAACGCTTTCTCCAGCATATCGCCCCCCTATACTATATAAAAGACGGATGGATTGGTTCCCAGATCGACCTTGCGCCGCAGGGTGAAATTCTCCTTGAGCACCTGCCGGATGTGAGATTCCGGATCGGCCAGATCACCAAAGATCAAGGCTCCTTGGGAAGCCTCGACACAGGCCGGTTGCAGGCCTTCTTCCAGCCTCTCCACGCAGAAGTTGCATTTTTCCACCACCCCGCGGACCCTGGTCGGGAAATCCGGGTTCTTCTGGGCCACATAGCCCGCCGGATCCCGGAAGTTAAAGCTTCTGGAGCCGTAGGGACAACCGGCCATGCAGTAGCGGCAGCCGATGCAGCGGTGGAAATCCATCTGTACGATGCCGTCTTCCCGCCTGAAGGTGGCCTTGGTCGGGCAGACCCGGACACAGGGCGGTACGTCGCAGTGATTGCAGAGCAGGAGGAACCGGTTATGTTCGATGCGCTCGGCCAGGTAGGGATTTTCTTTGCCCGGAAAGACATGTTCGAACTCGTCGGTCCAGATCCACTTGATCTCTTCCTTTGGATTAGGCAGATTCTCCGGAACATTGTGGGTCTGGTGACAGGCCTGGACCATGCGTTCCATGTCCTGTTCGGAGTGGATCTTCCGGGTGTCGATGACCATGCCCCAGCGCTTGGCGGTAAGTGCCGACTCCGGCCGTTCGTACTCGGTCACCTCGGGTTTGTAGGCCTTGAGCGTCAGGGGGATTCCGCCACCCAGTCCCAGGGCTGTGGTGATTCCGGCTATCTTGAGGAAATTTCTTCTCTTATTGTCCATTTGAGACCTCCTCCGGCGCGATGTGACAAGTCCAGCAGTACGGGCTCACAGCAGCCGTATCGTGACAGACGGTGCAAAACTCAGCCTGATTGGTATGGCAGTCCATGCAGGTCTTCTGCAGGCTGATCTCCATCTTCCGGCCGGCGCTGTTCACGTAGACCGGCTTATCCTGGCGCACGGACATGTCCCGCCATTGATTCAGGAGTTCCATATGATTGGCCCGCATCCACTGCGTGGGCTCGATGCACTGCTCTTCTCCTTCGGGCAGCTTGGGATCAGGCGATTCGTAGGAAGCCTGGCCCAGGGAAAACCAAAAGGGAAAGGTCAGCAACAGGACGAAGATGACCAGTCCGGTGACAATCTGCTTTTGATGATACATCGATTACCCCTCCTTTCCCGGTAAGGGTTCCTGTCTGAGATCGGTTTCCCGTTCCTTTTCCCCGCGCATGACCAGGGCGTTGGCCACCATCT
>JAIPDR010000277.1 GCA_021737615.1 Desulfohalobiaceae bacterium
TCCGGACCCATGCGGCTTCGGATCCAGGCCTGGAAAGAGGGGCGGCCCCGCATCGAGCCGGCCAAAAGGGCCGCCGAGGAGGCCTTTGGATTTCTGGAGCGGATCGCCGCTCAGAGAGAGATATTGAGCCGACCGGCCCTGAGCATCCAGGAAGACCTGACCGACGAACTGGCTGTTTGCATGCAAAAGAGCACCCTGTTGATCGGGGATGCGGATCTGACGCCCATGGCCGCAGTAGCCGGGACCATGGCCGATGCCGTGGCCGACCGGCTTTGTGAACAGGATCTGGACAGGATCATCGTTGAAAACGGGGGTGACCTCTCCATTCGTCTTGCCGGAAAGGAAGATGTGCAGATCGGGCTCCGGCCCCGGGTGGAGAGTTCCCACATCTCCCACATCCTCAGGCTGGAGTCGGAACAGCCATCCTGGGGTGTGACCACGAGTGGTTTCGGAGGCCGGAGTCTGACCCGGGGCATCGCTTCCGCGGTCATTTGTGTGACCGACCGGGCCGGGGTGGCCGATGCCGCTTCCACGGCCATCGCCAACGCCTGCAGACTGGATGATGAAAAAATCATTCAGGTCCCGGCCGAGACCCTGGTTCCGGACACCGATATCCCGGGGATACCCGTGACCTTGAGTCTGGGTGATCTCAGCCCGGAGACCTGGCAGGCTGCCGGCCGGAAAGGGTCGGCCAGAGCCGGGCAGCTCATAGAGCAGGGGATACTTCAAGGGACGGCCATCTATATCGGCGGGGAGATGCTGGTCAGCGGCTGGCTGGCGGAACGGATCCGGAATTATTAAATGGTCCATTCCCGGACCGGACTTCAGAGTTCTTTGCCGTTTTCTAAAATTTGGAACATTATTTGGACAAGTGTTTTTTTTGCATAAATTCGAAGCACGAAATTCGAAATCCGAAACAAGCACGAAATTCAAATTTTCAAATTTTCAAACGAAGACAGGTAGCAAATCCCAAATAAACTATAATGGTTAAAGTTAGTCGACCTCTGATGTTTTGAATTTTGAATTTTTGTCATTTGAAGTTTGTTTCAAATTTCGTGCTTCGAATTTCGATATTATGTCCAATTTTAAAGTCATTAAAAACATATGCACTTATTTTAATCTTGTTGAGCTTAAATGTCAAAACGTTGATACGAAGTCTGGACACGGGTTGGTTGCGTAAAAGAGGAGCTAGACAGGAAATGACAGGTGAATCCCTTGTGCTTATAGTCCAGAGATATGTCAGGGACCAGATCATCACCGGCGAGTTCAAGCCGAACCAGAAGCTGAAGGAGGAAGAAATCGCCTCTTCTTTCAATATCAGCCGCCCTCCGGTCAGAGAGGCCTTTTCCATCCTCGAGGCCGAAGGGCTGGTGGTCAAGAAACCCAGAAGAGGGGTCTTTGTCACCGAGCCGCAGATCGTTGATGTCTGGGAGATCTATACCCTGAAGGCGGGTTTGTACGAACTGTCCATGGAACTGGCCTATGGGAAGATAGGATCGGATGAACTGGCTGATCTGGAGAAGATGATCGAGGCCATGAATCGTCACACCACTGGGGGGTCATTCGATATCATCGGCTATCAGCATACCCATGTTGAGTTTCATAAGACCATCATGCAGATAGCCGGGAACAGACGACTCACCAGCTACGCCGAAACCCTGCACAATCAGGTCTGCCGCTTCAGTTACCTGGCCCTGCAGTACAAAGAGCATGTCCAGGAAATCATGGAATATCACAACCGGATTTTTCAGGCGGTCAAAGGCAGAGACAAGCCCCTCGCCTGCAGGCTGATGAAGGAGCATGTCCTGGAGGGACTTCGCTTTCAGTTCCAGATTTCGGGAAAAATGGATTCGGATCAGGAGAACCTTGAGAAAGATGAAACTTTGGAAAAAGTACGCTAGACCATGTTCAGACAGGTGAAGGTGGTCATCAGAGGGGCCGGCGATATAGCCACGGGTGTGGCCGTCCGTTTGTGGCGGTCTGGTTTTTCCGTGGTCATGACCGAAATCGCCATGCCCTTGACCGTGCGGCGGGGAGTCGCCTTTTCAGAGGCGGTCTATGCAGGGACTGCTGCAGTGGAGGGTGTTCAGGCTTATTTGGTGGGAGATCCAGCGTCGATTGATAGCATGGTAGCCCAAAGATGCATACCGGTCATTGTCGATCCGGAAGCAGACCTGGTAAAAAAATTGTCTCCGACAGTCCTGATAGACGCCGTCATGGCCAAGCGAAATACCGGCACCAACTTTCAGGACGCCCCCCTGGTCATCGGCCTTGGGCCGGGCTTTACGGCCGGGCGGGACGTGCACGCCGTGATCGAGACCAAGCGGGGCCATCATCTGGGTCGGGTCATCCGGCGGGGAGCGGCAGCACCGAACACCGGCCTACCCGGAGAAATCATGGGAATAACCGAGAAGCGGGTGCTGCGCGCCCGGGTAAGCGGCATCTTTCAAGGCTTATGCAAGATCGGAGCCCGGGTCCAGACAGGTGAGATCCTGGGTCATGTGGGAAAATCCCCGGTGCATGCTTCTCTTGACGGTGTTTTGCGCGGCCTGCTCCATGACGGGGTGCAGGTGGAAGCGAACACGAAAATAGGCGATATCGATCCCCGTGGTGTTCAGGATTACTGCTGGACGATCTCGGACAAGGCCCTGGCCATCGGCGGCGGGGTCCTGGAGGCCATGCTGGCCGGAGTGCAATAAATTCAGACTCCTGGTGTCTTTTTATTCAAAAAATGAGGGCAAACAACCCTTTGCAATGTTCTCCATAAACTTCTTCAGGCATCCCAGTTTGTCCTGCATTTTGGAAAACAATTTGACAAGATGCATATCATTTTGTCAAATGGTTTGCTGAAAGGAGTTTTCAATGGGTATACATCGACTGCTGGAATTGCATGATCTGGCCAAGGAAGACGGCCGGAAATACACGCGCAAGCGCTTCCAGTACCAACAACTGGTGGCTGAAAAAGGCAGACATTTTGTCGGGATTGTCGGCGCTCGCGGCACCGGTAAAACTGTTCTGCTCAGACAGTTTGCCGTCGAGCAAAGCGATGCGTTTTATCTTTCGGCTGATACATTGGATCAAGGTGATGACGCCTGGTCGCATATCCGAAAACTAAATGAGCAGTTTGGCTTTCGGACGTTCCTTCTTGATGAAGTCCATTTTCTCCCGGATCCCTCCGCCCTGCTGAAGCGTCTGTATGACTTCATGGATATCCGCATCCTGTTCTCGAGTTCGGTCGCACTCGCGATGCGGGCTTCAGCCCATGATCTGTCCCGCCGTGTTCGGTTGATAACACTGCATGGCTTTTCATTCCGTGAGTACCTATTCTTCACGCAAGGAATTTCCCTCCCATCCCTCGATTTTGGGCAAATTACCGCAAGGAATTGGAGTCCCGAGCATCTCAGAGCGGGTCAGTTCTTTAATGGTTATCTTCAGGGGGGCCTTCTTCCTTTTTCACTTCAAGAACCTGAACCGCTTGGTTTCCTGGAGAGCATCATCGAGAAGGTCATCATCAAGGACATTCCTTCTGTAATTCGTCTTGTCGTGGATGAACTCGAGTCCATCAGACGTTTGTTCCGTTTTGTCGGGCGTTCAGGCGTCGATGGGATCAATTACTCGAGTCTGTCCAGGAACATCGGCATTACCAAGTACAAGGCTGAGCAATACGTGGATTGCCTTGAGCGGGCCTTCATCTTGCATCGGGTTTTTCCGGCGGGAACGAATGTTCTTCGCGAGCCTAAGATCTTGATGACGCCACCCACGCGTCTGATTTTCAGGGATGTTGACGATGCAGTTGGGGGCCTCCGCGAGGATTTCTTTGTGGAGGCGTTGAAGCAGGCCGGTATCCGGCTTCAATATCTCAAGAGCACCCGTGGAGCCAAGACTCCGGATTATCTGATCGAAGACGCATCATCGACACTTGCCGTTGAAATTGGCGGTCCTGGGAAAGGCAGGGAGCAGTTTAAGGGAGTACAGATCGACCGGAAGATTGTGTTTGTCCACAGCCCTGCGCCTGAAAAAGACCGACTTCCCCTCTTTCTGCTGGGTTATCTCTCCTGATAACCAGAAACCGCAAAAAGTAAGAAAAGCGATTGGATTAAGGAATCGTAACAAATTGAATTTTTATCAGAACCCCCTTGGAGCAGTGGCCGGCATAATACTGGCAGCCGGGCGGTCTTCCAGGATGGGCCGGGTCAAGCAGATTCTGCCCTGGCAGGGATCGACCATCCTGGGGGAGGTCCTTCGCCAGGCCCGCCTTTCCTGCCTGAACCCCTTGACCGTGGTCCTCGGCCACGAGGCCGGCCGCATTACCCGGGAGGTCGATCTGAAAGGGGCCAGGGTCGCTATCAACCCTGATTTTGCCAAGGGACAGAGCAGCTCTCTTCAGGCCGGGCTGGACCAGCTGCCGGAATCGGTTCAGGCCGCCCTCTTTCTCCTCGGTGACCAGCCCCTGGTGAGTGCTGCGGTTATCGACAGGCTCGTTCGAAAATACCATGAGTTGAAATCTCCTCTTCTCATTCCGGTCTACCAGGGCCGACGCGGCAACCCGGTGCTTATCGAGCGGAAACTGTTTCCGGAGTTGATGCGCTTGCAGGGGGATACCGGGGCCAGAGTCCTGTTCGAAGAACATGCAGATTCGATTCACGAGGTGCAGGTTTCTGAGAAGGGGATCCTGCAGGATATCGACACCTGGGCGCAGTATCAGGAACTTTTTGGGCAGGAGAAGGGGTAAAATCCGAGATTATTATTTTTTCTGCAAAAAAATAGCTTTTCCCTGTTTGCAGAGTTTGTTGAATATGGTATACGCTTCAGAGTCTGAAATTCTATTTTGCCTAGTCCTTTGTGCCTGGAGGAGGGAGAGCGAATGCACGATTTCAATGTTTCAGATCTTCTGCTCCCGGAGCGATCAGGAATCATAAGCCTGGTGGGGGCCGGGGGCAAGACCTCCCTCATGTTTCAGCTGGCCAGGGAGATAGCGGCCCGAAAGCAGCGGGTCCTGACCACGACCACCACCAGAATATTCTCTCCAACCC
>JAIPDR010000278.1 GCA_021737615.1 Desulfohalobiaceae bacterium
CATGTCGGATCGAATCGGGATTCTGCTCGAGGGCAGGCTCAAGCAGTTCGCCACTCCCAAGGAGGTCTATTTCCGGCCGGATTCCTATGAGGTGGCCAGATTCCTGGGACCGGTGAACATCATCCCCAGGGATCTCTATTCCCTCTTCGGGGTCAACGGACAGGGGGCTGATACCGACCAGGTCCTGGCCAGGCCAGAGAATCTGACCCTGGAACCCCGCGAGAACGGCCCGGGCCGGATAAAGGACATGTCCTTTGCCGGACATTACATCGCCTATGAGGTCAGCCTCGGGGAGAGGATCTATACGGTCTACACGCAGAGGGACAGCTTCAGGCCGGGACAAAGGGTCAATCTGAAGCTGGTGGAATATTGAAAAATTTGGTCGGTCCGCCCGCCAGCTGTAGCACTGAATCCGAAACTCCCCTCCCTGGCCAGGGCTGGGGTTGGGGGAGGGTCGGTCCGGCCTTTTGTCAAAAAAAACAAAATTGGAGCAGTCTACAATGAGGCAAACAAAAGGCATTTCCTTGCTGATCTTCTGTTTCCTATCTCTTGTTATATACATTCCAACACAGGCCGGACAGCACCCTCTGCTGGAGAAAACCTTCAGGCAGATCGAAGAGCAGGCCGAGGGGACCGAGGTCAGATGGTACATGTTCGGGGGCTGGGCCCATGTTAATGCCTGGGTGGACACCTATGTAGCCGATGAGATGAAAAAGCGCTACGACATCGAGCTCAACCGTGTCCCCATGGACGCGAGCGTGTTTGTGAACAAGCTGCTCAATGAAAAGGCCGCGGGAAAGGAGCAGGGAACCATTGATCTTTTGTGGATCAACGGGGAAAACTTCAAAAACGCCAAGGAAGCCGGCCTGCTCTTCGGGCCGTTTGCCGGGAAGCTTCCGAACAGCCAGGACTACGTGGACCCCCGGAGCGTGGCCCATGATTTCGGGTATCCGGTGGAAGGCTACGAGGCCCCGTGGGGCCGGGCCCACTTCGTCCTCGAATATGACTCAGCCGAGATCGCCTCTCCCCCACAGACCGTTGTCGCTTTCAAAGAGTGGGTCAAGGCCAATCCCGGCCGCTTCACCTATCCGCAGCCTCCGGATTTCACCGGCTCTGCCTTCATCCGCCAGATCTTTTACGCGGTCACCGGCGGGCACGAACAGTACATGCAGGCCTTCGATCAGGATCTTTTCTCCAGGCAGAGCCCCAAATTGTGGTCTTTTTTGAACGAGATCGAACCCTGGCTGTGGCAGAAGGGGCAGACCTATCCCCAGGACAGCGCTCGCCTGGACAGCCTCTTCTCCAGAGGGGAGGTGGCCTTTGGCATGTCCTACCACCCGCCCCACGCCCAGAACAAGATCCTGGAGGGAGCCTATCCTGAAACAGTGAGGACCTTTATGCTTGAGGAAGGTTCTCTCTACAACACCCACTACACCGCCATACCCTTCAACGCGCCGAATAAGGCCGGAGCCATGCTCCTCTCCAACTTCCTCCTATCGGTGGAGGCCCAGCTGTCCAAGTATAGTCCTCAGAACTGGGGCGATTTTCCCGTCCTGGACATGGACCGGTTGAGCCCGAAAGAGCGGAATCGATTTCAAAACGTCAATCTCGGTCCAGCTACCTTGCGTCCAGCCGAACTCGCCCGGGCGGCCGTCCCCGAAATCCCGGCCGCCTACCTGGAGGCTCTGGAGCAGGGCTGGGAGGAACATGTTTTGCGATAGAGGATTGAGTAACCCATATTAAGAAAATGAATTGCCCCTGGATTCCGGCCTTCGCCGGAATGACTCGTATGAAACTTCATTTGTTTTCAAAAAAGCAGACCTGCTGAAGAAAAGGGATTCGTCACTCGAAGACTCGTTCAGAATGACAAGCAAAGGTAAAGGCTCAATAGTGTTGTTCCTTCGAAGACTCAGGAGGGGCTCTGAGTGAGTCCGCCTGCCCGGTTAAATCTCTGTAAGCGAAGCGCATTTAACTGTGGCGAACGAAGAATCTCTCTGCCAAGAACTGGGTTATTCAGTAAGCATGAAGTTTCTGCCTCGATCAAACTGGCAATTGTTGTCTTCAACCCAATTACACAACATCATGACCATATTCTTAAATATATTAAATAATTACATGTCAGCTTTGCCAGAGGCAAAGCTGACAGTGAACCCTGTCTTCTATGAAAACCAAATTCCTGCTCAAACTCAGCCCCCTGCTTCTGCCCTATCTGGTCCTGTTTTGCGGCGGGGTGTTTCTGACCTTCAGCCAGTCCCTGGGGTTTTTGACCCCGCTGCCTTATGAAGGGGGCCTGGCTGAGGCCTACGGCAGCATTCTGTCCAGCCCGTCCTTTTACTCCTCCTTCTTCTTCTCCCTGCAGGTGGCTGCACTATCCGCCTTCCTGGCTGTGGCCGCCGGGACGCTTTTGGCCTACTGGGTCTGGAAGCTGCCTGCAAAACTGCAGACAGCGGCCCTGATCTACAAAATTCCACTGATACTGCCTCACATCGCCGTGGCCTTTGTCGTGCTCCTCTTTTGGAGCCGATCAGGAATCGTGTCCTCGTTGGCTCATTCAACCGGGCTGATCGAGGGAATGCAAGGGTTTCCCAACCTGCTCTACTCGGGCTGGGGACTGGGGATGATCCTGGCCTATGCCCTGAAGGGCACACCCTTTGCCATGCTCCTGGTCATGGCCCTGCTCCTGCGTTTCGACACCAGGCAGATCCAGACCGCGGCCATGCTCGGCGCTTCCAGGCTGCGCACCTTTGTCCGGGTCGTTTTGCCCAGGGTGGCGCCGGCCATGCACACCGCCTTCATCATCCTCTTTTTGTACAGTTTCGGAGCCTTCGACATTCCCTATATCCTGAGCGAAAGCCGGCCCGGCATGTTGAGCATCAATGTCTACAATCTCTACTTCAAGAGGGACCTGGCCCGGCGTCCCGAGGCCATGGCCATCCTGGTGATCATGTTCTGTTTCGCTGTCCTGTTCATCTTTGCCTACACCCGGGTGGTGAACAGGCTGGAAAACGTGGAGCGCAAGATATGAAACACGCCTTTGTGTTCGGGCTTTTGGTGCTGCTCTTCATCCTGCCGGTCATAGTGCTGATCCTTTCCAGCTTCGCTCCGGGCTGGCGCTTTCCCGAGATCTGGCCCGGTGAGTTCAGCCTGAAGGGGATCGAATTCCTGGCTTTGCATAAAGAGAAGATTTTGACCGCCCTTGGCTCCTCTTTTGTGTTTTCCCTGGTAACAGTTCTGGTGACGCTGGGCATGTGTCTTCTGCCGGCATCGGTCTTTGCGGGGTCAGAATTTTCCGGCAAGGCCCTCCTGGAAGGGCTGCTTCTGACCCCGGCCCTGGTGCCGCCCATGACCTTTGCCATGGGCCTGCATTTTCTGTTCATCAAGTTTTTTCTGGCTGACACCATGCCCGGGGTGGTCCTGATCCTGGCCATGTTCAGCTATCCCTACATGTTCAGAGCCCTGGTGGCCGGGTATCAGACCATGGGGCAGGAGTACAGGGTCTGTGCCCGGAATCTGGGAGCGGGGAGGCTGAGGACCCTGCTGACTGTAGAGCTCCCTCTGCTCCTGCCGGCCATCGTCGCCGGGGGAAGCGTGGTCTTTCTGGTGGCCTTTTCCGAGTACTTTCTGGTCTTTCTGATCGGCGGGGGCAGTGTGCCTTCCTTCACCGGCTACCTCTTCCCCTTGCTCAGCTCCTCCAACCGCTCCCTGGCCTCGATCCTGACCCTCATTTTCCTCTTCCTGCCCATTTTTCTCTTTCTGGTCCTGGACACGACCCTGATCCGGGTCTACCGCAAAAAGGGGATGCTATAGAATTTTAGATTTTGGATTTCGGATTTTCGATTGTTAAGACAAAGAATAAGAGGTGGTTATCTGGCATAAATCCAAAAACTTTTTCTTAAAGCCTATAACCTGAATCTTACACGAGGCTATGCTTTTCTGAAATCATATACGTAGAGGGTACTTGCATGAAAACACAGTGGATATTCCTGTTTCTTATCCCACTTGCAGCAGTTGCAGTCCTGGCAATGTCGAGCTGTTATCAACGCGGACCCATGCACAGTTCTTCTTCCGCATCTCAGGGAACCGCTTCCAAAACTGCGGTGGCTGGGCAGCAGGATGTTTCGGGCAAGCTCTCTCAAACATCTCCAATCTTAACCAGGAATGAATCGATCGGCTCTCGACTGGAAAGTGATGAAGTTGAACAGATCCTCAGGCTTCACAACCAGGCCCGGGCAGAAGTCGGTCTCGAACCGCTTACCTGGTCGAGCCATCTCGGGGCCTATGCCCAGGAATGGTCCGATCATCTGAAGGCAACGGGCTGCCGGATGCAGCATCGGCCGGGTGCAGGGGAATTTTCTCGGAAAGAGTACGGCGAGAACCTCTACAAGGGAACAGCCAGGGTTCATGGTGTCGAGGACGCGGTGAAAGCCTGGCTGAGCGAAAAGAAGCTGTATGAGGGAGATCCCATTGATCCGACCAATTATACAAAGGTCGGGCATTACACTCAGATCGTCTGGCAGGGGACCGAGCGTCTCGGCTGTGCCAAGACCGCCTGTGAGGGCCTGATCATTGTGGTCTGCAATTACGCTCCCCTGGGGAACGTTATCGGTGAAAAGCCTTATTGAAAAACAGGTGGTTTCTCGCTCGGATGCTTACAAGCATACAGAGGGGAACGGTCTTCACGATTTGCTCGAATTAATGCCGCTGCGGCACCAGCAGGCTCAGGCCGAGGAGCATGAGGACCGTGCCCGAGCCGAGCCTGATCTTCCCGGCGATCGTCGTTCTGCGGCTCAGCCAGATCCCGATCCAGCCGGAAAAGAGGCCGAGGGTCACCATGAACATGATGCTCAGCAGATAGTAGATCAGGCCGAGGCCGATCATGTACAGGCTGTGGTGAGGACTGTCCATCCTGGCAAACTGCGGCAGAAAGGCCAGGAAAAAGACCGCGACCTTGGGGTTGAGCACATTGCACAGAAACCCCTGGGCAAAGCACTTCTTCAGGTCCAGGC
>JAIPDR010000279.1 GCA_021737615.1 Desulfohalobiaceae bacterium
GATGCTCATCAATCTGCTGGAGCATTGCCCCAGGCAGTCGCTCAGCGGACAGAGCCTGGAGAAGCTGATAGAATCCTTGTTGGCGGACTCCGGGTTTCGCCGGGACAACCACTGGGTCGTGCACTTTCAACAAACGCTTGCCCACTACCTGGCGGAGACCTCCGGAAGCCGCCTGCCGGTCAGGCATTTTATCCATTTCATCCATGACTTTTCCAGAGAAGCCCGGCAGAGCTGGCTGTTTCAACAAGACAACCTGCCCGTGTCCACCATGCACGGGGTCAAGGGGCTGGAGTTCCCGGTGGTCATAGTCGCGGGCCAGCCCTCGAACCATGCCGCCCTGGAGGAGGAGCGCCGGCTCTACTACGTGGCCCTGACCCGGGCCCGGGACAGGCTGATCTGCCTTTCCCGGAAGGACGGCTGGAACCCCTTTGTCGATGAACTCCAAGCTGACGGCCAGGTCAGGGTACGCCAGGAAAACCCTGAACTGTCCCCTGAAGAATCGCGTGCCTGCCGCACCGAGCTCTGGGAGCTGGGTCTATCCGACCTGGTCATCTCCTTTCCCGCCTACCCCTCAGTCCTTGAGCAGGCCCAGGCCGCCCTTACAGAGATGGAGCCCGGCGATTCCAGGGACCTGACCATCCTGGAACAGGGTGAAAACCTGTTCATCACCTACAAAGGAAAACCCATTGCCAGGTTCTCGGCCAGGGGCAAACAGGACTATCAACAGAGAATGGCCCGGGGCTTACGGGTGGAGCGAGTCATCTTCCTGGCCGCGATCCACAGGCAGAGGCAGGAGCCTGAATCGGAGAACTCCCTGGAAGCGGCCGCTTCCTGGTACACGGGGCTCTTCCAGCTCCTGCTGCAGACGCAGACTGGAGATGAGGAAGAAATAAAATAAAGAGTTATACGAGATTTGCCAGAGGCAAACCTGACCTCTGAAACTGTATCTTCAGAGCTCTTTCCCGTACTCCAAAGTTTGGATATTTTTTTGGACAAATATCAGGTTATGATAAATTCTAAACACGAAATTCGAAATACGAAACAAGCACGAAATTCAAATTCTCGAATGACAAAAACAAAGATTCAAAGAATACAGAAATAAAAGCAATTAGTTGTCGAATCCTTTTTTCTTAGTTTTGAATTTTGAATTTTTGTCATTTGATGTTTGTTTCGAATTTCGTGCTTCGAATTTCGATATTATTTCCAATTTTGAAGTCATTTAAAATATTCTCAGTTACTTTAAAGGCTTACGATTAAGCGTCAAGACGCTGGTACGAAGTCTGATCTTAGGGTGATGACCACAAAACAACAGCTTGACTACCTCCAGGGCCAGATCGAGCGGGTGACCTACAGCAACGAGGACAACGGCTTCACCGTGGCCAAGCTCAAGGTGAGAGGCCGCCGCGATCTGGTGACCGTGGTCGGGAACATCACCGCGCCCCTGGCCGGACAGGTCCTGCAGCTGAGGGGGGAATGGGGCAACCACCCCAAATTCGGGGAGCAGTTCCAGGCGGTGTTCTGCAAGTGCTCCACCCCGGCCACTGCGGCCGGGATCCAGAAGTACCTGTCCTCTGGTCTGATCAAGGGCATCGGTCCGGTCATGGCCAAGCGCATCGTGACCCGGTTTCAGGACGAGACCCTGGAGATCATCGAGTCCGACACAAAACGGCTCCTGGAGATCGAAGGCATCGGCCAAAAGCGCATCGAGATGATCCAAAGGGCCTGGCAGGAACAAAAGGAGGTCCGGGAGGTCATGCTCTTTCTGCAGAGCCACGGCGTCTCGGCCACCTATGCCGCCAGGATATTCAAGACCTACGGTCAAGAGGCCATCAAGGTGGTCAGCGACAATCCCTACCGGCTGGCCACGGACATCTTCGGCATCGGCTTTCTGACCGCCGATCGCATCGCCCGGAAAATCGGCTTCTCCAAAGAGTCTCGGTTCAGGGTCAGAGCCGGTATCCTCTACGTCCTCAATCAGCTTGCAGACGAGGGCCACGTCTACTTTCCCGAAGACCAGCTCAGAGTCAAATGCGCTGAAGTCTTGGAGGTCCCGGGAGAACTCGTCGAACAGGGGCTTGAAACCCTGGTCGCGGAGCGTGATATCGTTGTCGAAGAGTTGGGCTCTGATGAGGGCGAGGCGCACCGGGCCGTTTTTCTGGCCAAATATCATTTTTCAGAGACCAGCATCGCCCGGAAGCTGCAAAGACTCATCAACTCCCCCAAGTCCATCCGGGCCGTGGATGTGGACAAGGCCCTGGCCTGGGTCCAGAAGACCCACGCCATGCACCTGGCCCCAAAACAGGCCGAGGCGGTCCGAAAGGCCCTCCAGGACAAGGTCCTGGACATCACCGGCGGCCCCGGGACCGGCAAGAGCTTCCTGTTAGACGCCGTCTTGAAGATCATCCACAGGCTCGGCTCCAGGGTCCTTCTGGCCGCGCCCACGGGCCGGGCCGCCAAGCGCATGCAGGAGGCCACCGGCTGCCAGGCCAGGACCATCCACCGCCTCCTGGAGTTCGATTTCAGAAAAGGCGGCTTCAAGAAGAACGAGCAGCACCCTCTGAACTCGGATCTGCTTATCATCGACGAGACGAGCATGGTGGACACCGTGCTCATGCATCACCTGCTCAAGGCCGTTAGATTGGACACGACCCTGATCCTGGTCGGAGACGTCAACCAGCTCCCCTCAGTGGGCGCGGGCAATGTCCTGGGTGACATCATCGCTTCCAAGGCCGTGCCCGTGGTCGAGCTGAGCGAGATTTTCAGACAGGCCCGGGAGAGCTCGATCATAGTCAACGCCCACCTCATCAACCAGGGCAGCTTCCCCCGTCTCAGGCCGAGGCAGGACAAGCTGGACGACTTCTTCTTCATGAACGAGGAGGATCCGGAACAGGTCCTGGAGAAGATCGCCTATATGGTCACGGACCGCATCCCCAAGCGCTTCCGGCTGCACCCGGTCCGGGACATCCAGGTCCTGTCCCCCATGAACAAAGGGATGGTCGGTGTCTCCAATTTGAACAGCGTGCTCCAGGCCAGGCTCAACCCTGCAGGCTCGGAGATCTCCCGCGGGGGCAGGATCTTCCGGAACGGGGACAAGGTCATGCAGATCAAGAACAACTACGACAAGGACGTCTATAACGGGGACATCGGAAGCATCGTCAAGCTGGACACTGAGTTGCAGGAACTCAAGATCCGCTTCGAGGACAGGGTCGTTGCCTATGAGTACGCCGACCTGGACGAGCTGGTCCTGGCCTATGCCGTGAGCATCCACAAGGCCCAGGGCTCGGACTACCCGGCCGTGGTCATGCCCATCCTGACCCAGCACTTTATCATGCTCCAGCGCAACCTGATCTACACCGGCATCACCCGGGGCCGGAACCTGGTGGTCATGATCGGCACCAAAAAGGCCCTGGCCATCGGGATAAACAACGCCGGGACCAGGAAGCGTTTCACTGCATTAAAGGAGCGGTTGCGCCGGGAAAACGGCGGTGTTCAAATCGAACAAGAATGAAATTCTAAACCAAGTACAAGGCCAGTTCATCGGCTATATCGCTAAGCCCCAGGTCCTTTAGGGTGGAGCGCTTCTGACACCCTGAAGCCATATCCCAGCCCCTGAGGGCATAGAACCCGTCGCGCATGGTCTCATAGGCCTCCCGGTCCAGGACGGCCCCTTTCCTGCTGACCGCTTCATCCCCCGGCCCGGGCACGATGACCTCTGGGTTCATGAACACGGTCTGCACCGGGTCGGTAAAGTTGAAGGCGGCCAGGGTGTCGTCGGTCTTGGGCCGCCGGCCTTCGCGCAGCTGGATGGCCCGCTGCAGGTTGAAGATGCGCTCACCAAATCGGTTCAATCCGGCTTCGTCCATGTCGATTACGATCTTGAAGCAAATCACAAATATCAAATCCAAAATAACAAATAAATTCCAATACTCAAATTCCAAAAAAGGCAAAATACAAGAACAGAGCGAGCCGAACGTGCTTGTTGCTTATTCTGTGTTTGGAATTTGTCATTTAAGATTTATTTGTGATTTGGTGCTTGGGATTTGGAATTTCATGCTCTATTCAATTTGGGTTGCGGGCGAAGCCCGCTTTAAGCTTTCACCGCATCTTCTCTCAGGATCTTGTCCAGGCAGCGGATCAGGTAATCGGCATCATCCCGGTCGAAGACCAGGGGCGGCTTTATCTTCAGGACATTGTCCAGGGGACCGTCGGTGCTGAGCAGGATCCCGTGCCCCTTGAGCCGGTTGATAATATATTCCGCCTCCAGGGTGGCCGGTTCCAGGGTCTCCCTGTCCCTGACCAGCTCCACTCCCAGAAACAGCCCCAAGCCCCGCACATGGCCGATGATCGGGTGCTCCTCGGCAAGTCCCTGCAGCCCGGAGAGCAGGTGCAGCCCGTTTTTTCGGGCCTTTTCCTGAAGACCCTCCTCGGAAACGACGTCCAGAACCGCCTGACCGATGGCGCAGGAGACCGGGTTGCCGCCGAAGGTATTGAAGTACTCCATGCCGTTGGCAAAGCTCTCGGCTATGGCCGGGGTGGTCACCACCGCGGCCAGGGGATGGCCGTTGCCCATGGGCTTGCCCAGGGTGACGATATCCGGGACCACCTCCTGGGTCTCGAAGGCCCAGAAATGGCTTCCCGCCCGGCCGAAGCCCACCTGGACTTCGTCAATGATGCAGAGCCCGCCTGCGGCCCGAACCGGTTCAAAGGCCGCCCGGAGGTAGCCCTCGGGCAGCACGACCTGCCCCCCGCAACCGAGCATGCTCTCCACCATGAAGGCCGCCGGCAGCCTGCCCTGGTCCCTGACCGCTTGCACAGCCTCATTGATCGAGGCGGCATAGGCCCGGCCCGCCTCCGATCCAAAACCTTTGTGCCGGCCCCGATAGCCGTCCGGGATCAGGGCTTTTTGCACCCTGTCCGGCCTCCCCCGGCCGCCCGGTCCCTCATGCTTGTAGGGGCTGATGTCGATCAGGCCCTGGGTATTGCCGTGATAGGCCCCGTCCACGAT
>JAIPDR010000280.1 GCA_021737615.1 Desulfohalobiaceae bacterium
TGCATCCTGCTTGTCTGTTACGTCTATGTCTGGAAAAAGGGGGCCTTGGAATGGGAATAGAAACACAACTCACCGGCGATAATTTCGTTGTCACCAGTGTGAACACGGTGGTCAACTGGGCCAGGAAAAACTCGCTCTGGCCCTGCACCTTCGGTCTGGCCTGCTGCGCCCTGGAAATGATGGCTACGACCATGCCCCATTACGACATGGCCCGCTTCGGGGCCGAGGTCTTCAGGCCGTCTCCGCGTCAATCCGACCTGCTCATCGTGGCCGGGACCGTGTGCATCAAAATGGCCCCGCAGGTCAAGCGGGTCTACGAACAGATGCCCGAACCCAAATGGGTGATCGCCATGGGGGCCTGTTCCAGCAGCGGCGGTCATTTTCTGAGCTACGCCGTGCTTCAGGGGGTCGAGAAGATCATTCCTGTGGACATCTATGTGCCGGGGTGTCCTCCCCGCATGGAAACCCTCCTGGCCTCCCTCATGAAGCTCCAGGAAAAAATCAAGACGGATCGACTGGACAAGCATCCCGACCAGACCTCAATCGAAGAGTAAGAATCGGAGCCTCTTATGGACAACGCGCACCTCGCCGGCCTTATTCGAGAAACGGTCCCGGAAGCCGTGCTAAAGGCCGGGACAGATCACGAAGACCTGCGGATCACCACCGGACTCGAACATCTGGTTCCCCTGCTGGCGGCCCTTCAGACACATTCAGATACCCCCTTCGAACTGCTCGTCGACATCGCGGCCGTGGATTACCAGGATCGATCCCCGAGGTTCGATCTCAACTACATCCTCTTTTCGGTCAAACAGGAAAAACGGCTCATCGTCAATCTCCAGGTCGAGGAAGACCAGGAGGTGCCGACGGCCACGCATCTCTATGCCTCCGCCGACTGGGCCGAAAGGGAGGTCTTCGACCTCATGGGCATCCGATTCGCCGGCCATCCCGATCTGCGCCGCATCCTGACCTGGGACAATTTCGAGGGGCACCCCCTGCGCAAGGATTTTCCGATCCGGGGCCAAGGTTTCGACCAGGACTTTGATCCGGAGTCGGTCCAGGTCAAATCCGCTTTTTCGGACCAGGAATTAACCGAGGCCGCCGAGGGGGAGAACAAGACCATCATTCTGAACATGGGTCCCCACCACCCGGCCACTCACGGGGTTTTGCGACTGGAACTGGAGATAGAAGGCGAAACCATCAAAAGGGCTAAGCCGCATGTGGGCTACCTCCACCGGGGTCTGGAAAAACTGGCTGAAGAGCGGAATCTCCTCCAGGTCATACCCTTGACCGACAGGTTGGACTACTCTGCCGCCTCGGTCAACAATCTCGGCTACTGCCTGACCGCGGAGAAACTCCTGGAAGTGGAGACCCCGAAACGGGCCCAATACATCCGGGTGATCATGGCCGAGCTCTCCAGAATCATGGGCCATCAGCTCTGGCTGGGAACCCACGCCCTGGACATCGGGGCCATGACCCCCATATTTTACGCCTTTGCCGATCGGGAAATGGCCATGGACATCACCGAAGAGGTCTCCGGATATCGACTGACTCCGAGCTACCTGCGCATCGGCGGCGTGGCCAAGGATGTCACCCCGACCTTCGTGACCAAGGTCAGAGATTTTGTCCGGAAAATGAAACCCGCAGTGGAGGGCTACAACACCCTGCTCACGGAAAATCCCATCTGGACCAGGCGAACCAAAAATGTAGGCGTTATTACCGCAGAGGATGCCTTGAACTATGGCCTGACCGGTCCCAGCCTGCGGGGCTCGGGGGTGGCCTACGATGTCCGCAAGGCAGTGCCCTACGGCAGCTATGGCGATTTCGACTTCCAGATCCCGGTCGGTGAAGTGGGAGACGCCTATGACCGTTACCTGGTGCGCATGGAAGAATTCACCCAGTCTTTGCGAATCATCGAACAGGCGGTCGAGAACCTCCCCTCCGGACCGGTCAAAACCGACAACCCCTGGGTGGCCATCCCGGACATGGAAGAAGTCAAAAAGGACGTCGGTTCCCTGATGCACCGCTTCAAGCTCGTCTCTCCGGGACCGTCCATCCCCAGGGGAGAATGCTACCATGCCGTGGAGGGGGCCAAAGGGGAGCTCGGCTTCTATCTGGTGGGCGACGGCGGTTCCAGGCCTTACCGGTTGAAGATGCGCTCTCCCTGTTACTACCTGGTCGGCGCTCTGCCCAAGCTCATTCAGGGACACATGATCGCCGACGTGATCACCCTGATCGGAAGCATCGACATCGTCCTCGGCGAAGTTGACAGGTAAGCTTGGTTGATAGTTTTCAAACAGATTGAAAAGACATAGAGACTGATCCTGTAGTGTTTTTCAGACAACGACGAATGCTTCTGGAATGATGCAGTCGATAGTATCAAGGGCAACTTGGATCAGTCTTTGGAGTGAATATGGATACAGGCGTGAAGTTTTCCACATGGGGCCATTGGAGCGAGGAAGACTCGAAACCGGCCAACAGTAAGTTTCAATTCGTCTTCGGCGGAAACCGGAAACTCAAGGCCTTCATGGGCTGGGACGGAATCGTGGTCCTGGACGATTCCGTGGACATCATTGACATGTGCCGGGAGTACATGCTCCGGGTCAAGAACGCATCCTGCGGCCAGTGTTTCCCCTGCCGTCTGGGCAGCGATGAAATGAGCGCCATTTTGCAGCGTATCTGCGACGGATTCGGCCGGGAAGGAGACATCGAACGTTTGAAGGAACTGGCCCATGTCATGAAAGACACCTCCAAATGCGGCATCGGCGAGACCACCCCCAGACCCCTGCTCGACGCCCTGAACCATTACCGGGATCGTTTCGAAGCTGCCATATCGAAACGGCAGAGACACTTCCAGGGAAGCTATCTCTATAAGATCACCGCCCCCTGCACCGACGCCTGTCCCTCCAGCCTGGACATCCCCGGGTACATCGAAAACATCCGGCTCGGCCACTACGACAAGTCTCTGGAGGTGGTCCGCAATGACTGCCCCCTTCCGGGAACCATCGGCCGGGTCTGTGTTCGTCCCTGCGAGTCCCAGTGCCGGCGGGCCCTGGTAGATGAAGCCATCGCCATCAAGACCCTGAAGCGATTCGTGTCCGATTACGAGATCGCGCATCAGCAGGAACCCCGATTCCCCCTTCCCCGGAAAAAACAGGGACGGGTGGCCATCATCGGGGCCGGTCCGGCCGGGTTGTCCTGTGCTTTTTATCTGGGACGCCTCGGCTTCCAGTCTACCATTTTCGAGGCCCTTCCGGAACCCGGTGGCATGGCTGCGGTGGGCATCCCTGACTACCGGCTGCCCCGTGAACTGCTGCGGCACGAGGTAAGTCTGATCGAAAAGACAGGGGCTGAAATACGATACAACACCAGGGTCGGCCGGGACATCACCGTCGAGCAGATCAAGAACGAAGGCTATCGGGCCATTTTCGTCGGGATCGGGGCCCATGAACCGTCCAAAATGCGCTGCGAAGGCGAAGACGCCGGATACGAAGGGTTCATGACCGGGGTTGAATACCTGCGGCGCATCGCCCTGGGCGAGAAACCGCTCTCCGGCAAAAACGCCGTGGTCGTTGGCGGGGGCAATGTGGCCATGGACTGTGTGCGCTCCTCCCTGCGGCTCGGTTTTGAAGAGGTCAATCTCGTCTATCGACGGACCATGTCCGAAATGCCGGCCGACCCGGTGGAGATAGAAGAGGCTCAGGAAGAGGGGGTTATCTTCAACTTTCAGATACAGCCGGTGCGCATCCTCGCGGAAAACGGCAAGGTCCGGGCCCTGGAGTGCCTCCGCATGCAGATGGGGGAACCGGATGCTTCCGGCCGCAGACGTCCGGAGCCAGTCAAGGATTCGAATTTCGAAATCGAGTGCGAGGCCATTATCCCGGCCATCGGCCAGACCTGCAACGTGGACCTGGTCCTGCCTGAAGAACGCGGCATCGAGCTGACCCGGTGGAAGACCATCGAGGTCGACGACTACACCTTCAGAACCGGACAGCAGCGGATCTTTGGCGGAGGCGACTGCGCCACCGGTCCGGCCAGCCTCATCGAGGCCCTGAATGCCGGAAAAAAAGGGGCCAAATACATCAACCAGTTTCTGGACCAGAATACCTGTTACAGCGAAGACGACGACCACATGGAGAAACTCCTCTCCCTGATGAAGGTCTATCATCCCAAGGAAAAAATTCCCTTTCGGGGCTTCGAGAAGAGAGCCCGGCAAAAGGCCCTGGATCCGGAACAACGGATCAAATCCTTTGACGAGGTCGAAGCTGGTTTGACCGAACCCCAGGCCATCAGGGAGGCTTCCCGCTGCCTCCGCTGTTATCGGATCGGGCTGGCGGCTTTATAGATTCATTCAAATTTATCAAATAGATACCAGAAGTTGGCCCAAAATATATCTCCTGTCTCACATGACCCAGGAAAGTTTTCTTTGACGGCAGATAATAAGCGCAATTTATGCCAACTTCTGGTATAAGAAACTGGTATAAGAAAGAGGTGAACATGGATGCAACGTTGCTGCTCAACGGCCGGGAAACGAAGTTCACGCCGGGGCAGACGATTCTGGACGTGGCCCGGGAGAACCTGGTGCACATTCCCACGCTGTGCTATCTGGAACGGACCTACCCCCTGGCGGCCTGCAGGATCTGTGTCGTAGAGCTGCAGGACAGCGACCTCCTGGTCCCGGCCTGCGCCACCGCAGCCAATGAAGGCATGGATATCAGAACGGATTCGAAGCGAGTTCGGGCCGCCCGGGCAGAAGTCCTCAAAATGCTCGTCTCCCGGGGGTACCACGACTGCCCTGTCTGCGATGCGGGCGGAGAATGCGGGCTCCAAGACCTGGTCCACGAGTACGGCCTCGAAAACATACCCATGACCACACCCCCCCAGGGACCGCCTCCGGAGTACGCCACCTCCTTCATCCGCTACTGGCCGGAACGCTGCATCCTCTGTTACCGCTGCGTCGCCGCCTGCCGGGACGTCAAGCACATCCGGGCCATCGATATCGA
>JAIPDR010000040.1 GCA_021737615.1 Desulfohalobiaceae bacterium
GTCAAGCCGGACCTTATGGCCGGGTCTACTCCACCCCGGGTTTGCAAATCAGGACCGGAGACTTCGAGAGACGCAGGACCCGCTCTGCCACCGACCCGATCATGTGCTGCTTCATGCCCTTTCTGCCGTATGAGTTCATTGTGAAAATCTCAAGTTGAAGTTGACTTTGTCATACAAATTGCTTATCCTTAAGGCATGATAACCCGTGAAATAAGCAAAGAACTGATTGATTGCGCCCATGAATACCCAGTGGTGACCGTCTTTGGGCCCAGACAGTCCGGAAAGACCACGCTGGTTAGAATGACCTTCCCGGATATGCCTTACTACTCTTTGGAGAACCCCGACCTTCGACTGGCTGCAGAATCCGACCCCCGGGGATTCTTGCACAACATCCCATCCGGAGCCATCCTGGACGAAATCCAGCGCCTTCCAGTTCTTCTTTCGTACATCCAGGGAATTGTTGACGAAGCACAAAGACCCGGAATGTTTCTTCTCACCGGAAGCCACCAGCCTGATGTACATCAAGCAGTAAGTCAGACCCTGGCGGGAAGAACGGCGCTCTTGACTCTCTTGCCTTTCTCCCTTCCAGAGCTGTTCTCCTACGAAGAAAAGCGGGACGCTTACGAAATCATGACCACTGGGTCCTTTCCCCGCGTTCACCAGGAACGGCTCACTCCCGGTCGTTTTTACAATAGCTACGTCCAGACTTATGTCGAAAGGGATGTTCGAACCCTGGTCAACGTGAAAGACGTGAGCCTTTTTCAGCAATTTCTGATTCTGCTGGCTGGACGCACCGGCCAGGTGGTCAATTACACATCGCTGGGAAACGACATCGGAATTTCCGGCACCTCCGTAAAAAACTGGATCAGTGTCCTCAAGGCGTCATTTATCGTGTTTGAGCTGCAACCCTTTTTTGAGAATATCAATAAGCGGGTGATCAAGTCCCCGAAGCTCTATTTTACCGATACCGGACTGGTCTCCCACCTGCTGGGTATCGAAACCCCCGATCAGGCCAGGCGAGATCCCCTGCGCGGCGGTTTGTATGAGAACTTTGTCATTCTGGAAATACTCAAGTCCGAATACAACCGGGGGAAACGCCCACAAATGTTTTTCTACCGCGACACGCAGGGCAACGAGGTCGACCTGCTCTTCAGAAGACAACGCCGCATCATTCCTGTGGAAATCAAATCAGCCGCCACCTTCAGCCCTCATTTCCTGAAAAATATCGAGAAATTCAATGCACTGGCCGACAATAGAGAGCAAACGGGATACGTTTTTTATGACGGCCAGGAGCAGTACCGGCTGAACAATGTCGATATTCGCAACATACTTCTCCACGGCCTGCCCTTCCCATAAGATATTCGGCTGATTTCAAGAGGAACAGGGATTCTTCGCTTGCAGACTCGCTCAGAATGACAGAGTTACAGACTCGCTCATAAATAACAGGTACAGGGACAGAAGTACGGTCTTGGTCTAGACCTAATCTTCGATCTTGAACTCCAGCCTGTTCCCGGCTTCGAGTTCAAAATGCTCGTTTCCAAAACCGATGAGTGCCGGGATCTCCTTGCAGCGGTTCGAGCTGATAATCAGGGCGTCCCTGGTGATGTCCACGGCCAGAGAATGTCCCCGGAAGCGGATGTCAAAGTGCAGTTCGGTCAATTCGTCGGGCAGTCTGGGGTTGAACCAGAGAACGTCCCCTCTGGATTCGATTCCGGAATAGCAGCGCTGGATGAGCTCCACCGTCCCGGCCATGGCCCCGAGATGGATCCCTTCCGGGGTGGTCCCGCCCTGGATGTCGCGGATGTCGCTCTCCAGGGCCCGGGTAAACTGCTCCCAGGAACGCTTCCGGTCCGAGCGGGCCAGGACCCAGGAATGGACCACCCGGCTCAGGGTGGAACCGTGGGCGGTCCGTTTCAGGTAGTAGTCGATGTTGTTGGGAATGGTCTGGTACTTGAAGTCATAGCCGAGATCGTCAAAGATGCTCTTTAGCTCCTCCGCGGACAAAAGATAAAAGAGCATGAGCACATCGGCCTGCTTGGAGACCTTGTAGCGATTGGGCGTGTCCTTCTCCGCTTCCAGAATGCGGTCCAGCCGCTGGATATCGCCGTACTTCTCCCGGTAGCCCTTCCAGTCGAACTCCTGGAGGTCGCCATAGCCTTCGAACTGGCTGATGATCTCCTGATCATGGAAGACGAGGCGCATCTTCCTGGTTATAGCTCTCCAGCGGTCCAGCTCATCTTGCTGTAGGCTCAGCTGTGCGGACAGCTCCCGCCTGCAGTCCCCGGGCAGGAGTTCAAGGATCTCCAGGGCGGTCCGCAGGACCCAGACCGTCATCAGGTTGGTGTAGGCGTTGTTGTGCAAACCGGGCTGGTCGGATTGCGGATACCGGTCGTGGTACTCATCCGGCCCCATGACGCCGAGGATCTCGAATCTGTCCAGATTCGGGCTGTAGGTGGTTAAGGAGGACAAAAACCGGGAAACCTCCAGAAACATCTCCGCGCCGTAAAAGCTCAGAAACTCCATGTCCCTGGTGAACTGGTAGTACTGGTACACGTTGTAGGCAATAGCCAGGTTGACGTGCCGCTGCAGCCTCGAATTGTCGGGAATCCAGCGCCCGGATTTCGGATTGAGGTGCAGGACCTGGCTCTCTTCCCGTCCATTGCTCCCGCTCTGCCAGGGATACATGGCCCCGGAAAAGCCGGCCTCCCTGGCGGCCAGACGGGCGGTGTCCAGCCTCCGGTAGCGGTACATGAGAAGGCTCCTGGTGATTTCCGGCATGCGCAGGTTGAAAAGGGGGAAGATGAAGAGCTCGTCCCAGAAGACATGCCCGCGATAGGCTTCGCCGTGCCAGCCCCTGGCCGGGACCCCGACGTCCAGGTCCATGGTATGCATGGAGGCGGTCTGAAGGAGGTGAAAAATATAGAGACGCAGGGCTGTGCCGGCCCAGTGATCGGACTGGTCGTCCTGCAGGTTGAAGGAGATCTCGAAGCGATCCCAGAGAAGGGTCCAGGCCAATTCCTGATCCGAGGCCAGATCCTTGTAGACAGGGGCGCGCTGGACTGCCTCCCTGGCCTCGAGTCCGGATTCCGAAATAGTCCGGTCCCTGGAGGTATACAGGGCCACCGTCTTTTCCAGGCTGACCGGCTCTCCGGCGTTTAATTCCAGATGATAGATCAAGCCGGCGGCCCCGCCTTCTTTTCGAAATTCGGGCCTGTTGGGCAGTTCCCTGCCCTGGCTGCTGATCAGATGCCTGGCCCCCATGGAGATTTCGATCAGGGATTGCCTGGTCCTGGTCTTGAGGAAAAGGCAGTGCGGACTGAAAGAAAAGCCCTGCAGCGGCTCCAGGTGATCACCCTTGAGTTTTTCGTACCTTTTGACTCCGGAGTTGGTCACATTGCCGTCTAAAAAGGAACGGACCTCGAGCTGGCCGGACCAGTTTTCAGCCTCCCAGGTGGTGCGCAGGGCGGCCAGATGCTTATGCCGCATGCTGACCAGGCGGTCATGGCTTACCCGGGTCCGCCTCCCCTTTTCATCTTCGAAAGAAAGGCTCCGCTGCAGGATTCCGTGTTTGAGATCGAGTTGAAGCTGGTAGTCCAGCAGATTGACCTCCCGGAGGCGGAACCGGTCTCCTCCGGGCACCCGGAACTCCACCCTGAGCCAGTTTGGCAGATTGACCAGATCCTCGTTTTCCACGTCCCGGCCGGCAATCCCGGTCGTCAGACGGTTGTACCCGCCGGCCAGGTAGGTCCCGGGATAGTGGACCCCATCGGCCCTTGATTCAGACGCTGCCCCCCTGGTGGCGAAATAGCCGTTGCCCAGAGTGCAGAGGGCCTCCCGCAGTCCTTCTTCATTTTCATCAAATCCCTGATATCTCAGTATCCAGTCATCCATCAACCGACTCCTGATCCGGTTTTCCAGGCTTCAACTCCGAATCAGAAAAACCGGATTCTCGATCCTCTCCACCAGGCCGCACAGTTTCTCCCCCTCGAACCAGTCGCCCTGGCAGGGAAGGATGACCGGCCCGCTGCTTTCACTGCGGACAGCCGCGGCCAGTCCGGCAATGACGGGTCTGAGCAGCCGTCTGAACCCGGCCTCGATCCCCTGGGCGTGCAATAAATCCCGGGCCTTCGTGCGATACTCTTCGATCTCGCTTTCGCTGTCGCCGACCAGGAGAACGGTCAGGGGCGACTCCAGGGACCGGGCCAGATACCCGGCCGTATGCATGGCCTTGTTCGAGGTTTTGGTCCCGTCGTAGACCACAACCACGGGCGCCTTGAGAAACTGCACCCTGGATTCCAGGATCAGGGTCATGCCCCGGCGCTGCATGGTCAGCATGCGCATCGTGGACCCGGTGCGCCGCATCCCGGGCAGGGACCGCCCGATCTTGCCCATGACCACCAGATCGACGTCCGCCCCGGCTGCCAGGACTTCTGCGCCCACGTCGCCCCTGGAGGTTCGAAATTCCCAAGTCACCCTGTACTGTTCAGCCAGTTGGGCCAGGGTCTTGCGAATGCGGGTGGCCTGGATGCGCAGCTGCATCTCCATTTCCAACGGCTGGACCCGGCGCGTCTGAGATGAATAAAAGTTAACCTCCCTGGCGATGGGCAGTTGGGCCAGGCGGAGGAGGTTGATGTCTTCCACGAAAAAACCGAGCAATTCGGCGTCGAATCGAGCGGCCAGGTCCACGGCTGTCTGCAGGGCATTGACGCTCGATCTGGAAGCGTCCAGAGCCACCAGAATCTTACGGATAGGTGAATGACGCGTATTTTCTTCACTCATTGGCGTACTACCTTTGCTTGGCGGGTTGCTGAAAAATCCAGGATCCTGTTTAATGGCGGCCTGCTATGGCGTCATCTTCCCTGGAGCCGGCTCCTTCAGCTGCAAAACGCCGTCTCTTGTCGGCGAATTCCTTCAGCCTGAGCTGGACTTTTCCGTTGAAGGTCTCCTCTGGGTAGGCCCCGGATTCATCCGGTTCTCCGGCAGTCAGGCCGGTCAGGATCTCCAGGCCCTGGTCGATGGTTTCCACCGCATGAATGATAAAGTCTCCGGACTCTACGGCCTCGATGACATCCTGGCGCAGCATGAGATGCTGGGTATTGGCCTTGGGGATGAGCACTCCCTGATCCTTGCTCAGGCCTTTGGCCTTGCAGGTGTCGAAAAAGCCCTCGATTTTCTCGTTCACCCCGCCTATGGGCTGAACTTGGCCGTGCTGGTTGACCGAACCGGTTATGGCCAGGGATTGCCTGACGGGGACATCGGCAATGGCGGAAAGCAGGGCATACAGCTCGGCCGAGGAGGCGCTGTCCCCTTCCACGCCACCGTAGGACTGCTCAAAGACCAGGCTGGCCGAGAGAGACAGCGGAGCGTCCAGGGCATAGCGCCCCCCGAGAAAACCGGAAAGAATCAGAACGCCCTTGGAATGGATCGGTCCGCCCATGGCCACTTCCCGTTCGATGTCCACCACTTCGCCTTTGCCCAGCCGGATGCGGGCCGTGATGCGGCTGGGACGGCCGAACATGAATTCTCCCAGAGAAAGCACGGAAAGCCCGTTCACCTGGCCGATCTTTGAACCTTCGGTCTCGATGAGCACGATGTCCCGCTCGATCTGCTCCTGCATACGCTCCCGCAACCGGTCTGAACGGTAGATCCAGGAATCCACGGCCTTTTGCACATGCTCTGATTCCACGGCCGATCGGCCGTTTTGCCTGGCCCAGTAATCCGCTTCACGCAGGAGATTGGTCATGCTCTCCATGTGAATCGACATCTTGCGGGCATCGCCGACCAGGCGGCTGCCCCGCTCGATCACCCGGCCGACTGCGTCGCGCTTGAAGGGCAGCAGCTGTTCCTTGCGGGCCACCCCGGCCATCAAGCGGACGAACTCCTGCTGATTCTCCTTGCCGCGATCCATCTGCTGCGCAAAATCCGCGGATACCTTGAACAGCTCTCCGAAGTCGGAGTCGTAATGGCGCAGCAGATAGTAGAGAAGCGGAATGCCGGTCAGGACCACCTTGACCCTGATGGGCAGGGCCTCTGGTTCCAGGGAAACCGTGCTGATCAGGCTGTACATCTGGCCGATTGACTCGATCTTGAGCCTTCCGGAGCGCAGGGTGCGCTTGAGCCCCTCCCAGGCAAAGGGCTCGCGCACGACCTTGAGAGCGTCCAGGATAAGGTAGCCGCCGTTGGCCCGATGCATGGCCCCGGGACGGATCATCATGAAATCGGTGACCAGGGTCCCCATCTGGGCCAGGTGCTCGACCCGTCCGAACAGATTCTGGTAGGTCGGATTCTCCTCGTAGACCACCGGGGCCCCCTGGCTCTCGCTGTGATCCACCAGGACGTTGACATGGTAGCGCCGCTCGGCCGGATTTTCCGAACCCTGGCCCATGCCCATACCGCCCTGTCCCGGAGAGCCCTGTTGCTGCATCTGCTGCTGCTGTTCGGGAAAAAGATTCCGCACGTTCTCAATCAAATCGTCGCGCACTTTCTGCAGATAATCTGTCACCGCCTCGTAATCGGCATATTTTTCCTTTATCTCGTTGATCAGCGGATCGATGGTGTATTCGGTTACCTCACGGTTGAAGGCCTTTTGCTTTTCCCGGACCTCCCGCTGCCACTGGGGAATATTCTGGGCCACGCGCTGGGCTTCTTTCTGCATCTCCTGGGCATTTTTCTCGATGCGCTCTTTTTCTTCATCCGACAACTTCTCGTATTCCTCTGAGGACAGACCCTGGTCGGAATCCTCCTTCTTCGGGGTAAAGGCCAGCCCGCTGGGGGTGGGTATGGCCACCAGGCCCCGTTCCCTGGCTTTTTTCCTGAGCTCTTCAAAGGCCTTGCGCTGCTTCTCCTCCAGCTCCTGGGCAAAAGACTGGGCCCGGTTCTGGTACTCCTCGTTCTCCAGGGCCGCCCGCATGGCGTTGCGGACATCTTCGACCAGCCGTTTCATATCCTCGGCCAGGCTTTTCCCCTGCCCTGCCTTGAGGGTCAAGAGGCGGGGCATATGCTGCTGATCGAAATTCGAGACATAACAGATATCCTCGGGAACCTTCTCCTGTTTGGCGCGAGTCTCCAGGAAATCCGAAATAAAGGTGTACTTTCCAGTCCCCTGTTCACCCAGGGCAAAAATATTGTAGCCATCCCGGTCGATGCCGACTCCGAAATGCAAAGCCTGCTCGGCCCGGGGCTGACCGATGACGCTCGCACTCGGAGGAACGTCCTTGAAATCGTCCGTGGTGGTAAAGGGCAGGTCCTCGATCTGAGCCTTTTGATACAACTGATCAGGCTTTAATGCAGAATCGTACATGGTCTCCATCCTTTAATACTTCCGGTGGTCTGGCATTGAGCTTCCATATGCCCGAAGCCATCGCCCTCTGTGCTTGACGTAGCGATGGCCCTCGCCCTGCATGACTGCCGTAAGTATTTTTTTTATTTTAGAAATCAAGACAACTTCCGTATTATATTTTCAATTTGTTCTTGATCAGGGTCTTTCACCGGGAACTCTGGATTCGGGCCGGAGCGGCGCTCATGTTTCCAGGAAGGCATCATGCATGCCCAACCGCTCGACCAGCCTGTCGATGAAGCCGAGCTGTCCCTTGTGGAGCTTTTCCCTGGCAAAGTGGACCGGAAACCAGGCGGCCCGGTCCACCTCCGGAAAGCTCTGGCGGCGTCCTGAACCAGGAGGCCACTCCATCTCGAAGGTATTGCTGTTGATCCGGCCCGGGTCGCACTCACCCTGCCTGGCCCAGGCATAGACGATCTTGCCTCCGGGCTGCCTGAGCCGGCCGAGATCTATTAAACCATTTTCGACTCTGATGCCGGTTTCCTCCTCGAATTCCCGCCTGGCTGCCTGGAGCGGGGCTTCATGCTCTTCGATCTCTCCCTTGGGTATGGACCAGGCGGCCCGGTCCTTTTTTGCCCAGAACGGTCCGCCCGGATGCACCAGAAAGACTTCCAGGGTCTCATTTTGAAAACGGTAAAGAAGGATTCCGGCGCTCTTCCCGGTCCTGGGTGTCTTTTGCCGGTTGTCCTTGGCTCTGTTTCGCATGGCAGCCTTGATTTCCGGATCAGCGCAGTTCAATCTCCTTGGAGTTCTCCCACAATCCGTGGATGTTGCAATAGGCCGTGGCCAGGATCGTCCCCGGCTTGGTGACCTTTAAGGAACAGGTCGCGTTGTGGTTTGTGTAAACCGGGCCGGTGTCCGCTCCCTCGGTCGAGGCCCCGTGAGCCGTGAATTCGAAGCTCCCGACCTCATAGACCGACTTGGCGCCCTGGGGCTTGTAATAGACCCGGATCCAGCGGATATGATGGGCCGTCGTGTTCGGATGAGCGACCTCCTTGCCCAGGGAGACCTTGAGATCAAAGAGTTCACCGCTTGGAACCCTGTCCTCGCATTCGATGACCGGGACATGTTTTTCCGACTTCCAGTCTGCAGTTTTAAACAGTTCTCCAATACTCATTTGTCTCCTCCTTTTCGATCGTTGTCTGTTGTCACCATGTTCGCTAAAAATACCGGATAAATCCTGTGGACAGTTCTCATTCCCGGATAAACCATATTGTATTCAACCACATTCCCTGTTGCAGGGCAAGGTGATTTATCGGGGATATTTTATCAGCAGTCTGTCTCTCAGGACTTATCAATTCGCTTTCAATATATTTTCATCAGGCACGTACGGGAAGTTTCATATGAGGTGTCAGATTTTAATACATTGATCTTGTATTACTTTTCTTTTCCTCGTATGAAACTTCAGCTGATGCCACGAACCGATCACAGAGCTCTCTTTCGCTTCAACGCTTCCGGCTCTTGGTTTTCTAAGGCTCGCTCATGGGGGGGATCCCTGCCCCCTCCGGACTCTTAGGCTCTGCTTTGTATTTTGATGTTGCATAAGCGAAATCTTCTGCTGTTTTCTGGTTTGAATCTGTAGGCGCGATCCGGTTTCCCCCATTTCGCGAGCCTAAGAAAAACCTGAGAACCTCCCAAGGGAATCATTTTAAGCAGTTACTGTCAATACAGGAACAGACGTACGAAGTCTGAAAATAGACCACTCGGCCTTTTCATTGAAAATCTCGGAGATCGGTGCTACTATTTTGCCTCGATAACGAGAACAACCCTTCTAGACTTCGTACGGAGCGATTTTTCGAATATGGAAGCCTATCGCGAGCAGGCGGTTCCGAAACGCTTGGGCAGGCTGGGATATGCAGTCCTTGGCAGCCTCTTCCTGGTCGGGCTGTTTGCCGTCAGCCGCCTTAACTACCTCCTGTTTCACGGCCTGGTTGAGCTGTTCTCCATTGCCGTGGCCTGGAGCGTTTTTCTGCTCGTCTGGAACGTGCGGCGCTACATGCAAAACGACGCCCTGTATTTCCTGGGCCTCGGGTATCTGTTCATCGGATTCTTCGACCTCCTGCACACCCTGGCCTACAAGGGCATGGGTATCTTTCAGGGGGCGGCAGAACCTTCGAATCTGGCCACCCAGCTCTGGATTTCCGGACGGGGCCTCGAGGCCGCGACCCTGCTTCTCTTTGTCCTGCTCCTGGGCAGACGCTTCCGGACCCGCCTGCCGCTTGGAATCTTCATCGGGGTGACAAGCCTGCTTTTGGCCTCGATCTTCGCCTGGGACCTCTTTCCGGACTGCTTCAGTGAAGAAGCGGGCCTGACACCGTTCAAGGTGGGCAGCGAGTATGCCCTGTGCCTGGTCATCCTGATTGCCGCCTGGCTGCTGCACCGCAAACGCCGCCTGCTCGACCCAGCCGTCTACGGCTTCATGGCCGCGGCCATGGCCCTGACCATCATGACGGAGCTCAGCTTCACCCTGTATTCGGATGTCTACGGCCTGTCGAACCTGCTGGGACATTATCTGAAGACTATCTCCTTTTTCCTGGTATACCTAGGGCTGATCCGCTCCGGACTGACCAGACCGTATGCCGTCCTCTTCCAGGAGTTGATGCAGGAAAAGGAAGCCTTCCAGGAAAGCGAAGAGAGGCTGCGCCTCGTTTTCAATTCCATCGGAGACGGCGTCATCGTCACCGATACCCGGGGCCGCATCGTTCGCATGAACCCCCTGGCCCAAACCCTCACCGGCTGGAAGCTTGAAGAGGCCAAGGGGAAACCTTTCGCGGAAGTCTTTCATATCGTCAACGCCCACTCCAGGCAGCGTTGCCTCGATCCGGTAAACAAAGTAATAGAACACGGAACATTGCAAGGATTGGCCAACGATACCGTGCTCATCGCCAGAGACGGGACCGAGTATCAAATCGCCGACTCCTGCTCGCCGATACAGGACTCCGCTGGAGTCATGACCGGAGTGGTTCTGGTCTTCCGCGACGTGACCGAATCGTACCGGATTCAGAAGGCCCTGGAGAACAGCGAAATGCGTCACCGCTTGCTCTTCGAGAACGCGGTCAACGCAGTGGCCCTGCACGAGATCATCCTGAGCGAGAAAAAAGAGCCGATGGACTATGTCTTTCTTGACGTAAATTCCGCCTTTGAAACCCATACCGGGCTCCGGGGCGAAGAAATCATGGGCCGCCGGGTGAGCCAAGTCCTGCCCGGAATCGTGGAATCGCCGCTTATCGAGATCTACGGCAACGTCGTCCGGACCGGGGAGGCCACGAGCTTTGAGCAGTACTTCGAGCCGCTGGGGCGGCACTACCACATCAATGCCTACAAGGTCCTGGACAATCAATTCGCCACCATTTTCCAGGACATCACCGCAAGCAAAGAAGCGGAGAAGCGGTTGCAGCAAGCCAAAGACCAGGCCGAAGCAGCCAGCAGGGCCAAATCCGACTTCCTGGCCAAGATGAGCCACGAGATCAGGACGCCGATGAACGCAGTCATGGGCATGCACAGGCTGGTCCTCTCGGGCGACCTGGCGGACAAGCAGCGGGAACGGATCCAGGTGGCCCGGGATTCGGCCGAGTCCCTGTGCTGGCTTTTGGACGATCTGCTCGATCTCTCCAGGATCGAGGCCGGGCGATTCTCCCTCCATCAAAAGGAATTCAGCCTGCGCCGGCTCCTGAATCGCACCGTCAAGGAAATGGAAATTCCTGCCGCGGAAAAAGGGCTCTCCCTGACCCTTTCCCTGGACAGGCGGCTGCCCCCGACTTTCAGCGGCGACCCCCTAAGATTGAAGCAAATCCTGATCAATCTCTTGAGCAATGCAATCAAGTACACCGATACGGGGTGCATATCCCTGGCAGCCCGCTTTGATCAGTCCTCCGGGCCGGGAAAAGACGATGCCTTGAAAATCCCGGTTCTGTTCGAGGTCCGGGACACCGGCCGGGGAATCGCCCCGGAAAAACTGAAGACGATTTTTGACTCCTACGAGCAGGACGGGAAAGAAACTTATTCAGTTGAACAGGGAGTCGGGCTGGGACTGGCCATCTGCAAGAAACTCGCTGAGCAGATGGGAGGCCTTGTCTGGGCCGAGAGCCAACCCGGAGACGGAAGCGTCTTCTTCCTGCGGATCCCTTTCAAAACGAATGAAATGGCGGCAGAAGCGGCCCGGGAAGAAGAGCCGTCTTTTGAGCCGGACGACTGGTCGGTCCTGCCGCCGCTGCACATTCTCCTGGTTGAAGATCAAAAGATGAATCAGATTTTCACGGTCGATCTCCTTACATCCCAGGGGCATCGGGTCGAGGTGGCTGGGGATGGTCATCAGGCCCTGGAAGCACTCAGCCGGAAAAGCTTCGATCTGGTGCTCATGGACATCAAGATGCCGGGAATGGACGGCATAGAAGCCACCATGCACATTCGAACCGCGGACAAGGTCTTGATGGACCCAGACATTCCGATCATCGGCCTCTCGGCCCATGTCGCCCCCCAGGAAGAGATCAAGCGTTTCCGCAGGGCCGGCTTCGACGATTATCTGACCAAACCGGTCGATTTCGAAGCTCTGTTTACTGCCATCCAACGAGTGATGGAAGCCAAGGATCTATTGCCGATCATCGCCAATTGATGCCCCGCCCCGGCATGCCACATCCATGTCTCACCGACTGCTGAGGCATGTCCCAGCATTGCGGCCATCCCGAAATCGATATTTTCCCGTATGATCAGGGAGTAACGAGTTTCTCTGTTGTGGCATGTCCTTTGCTACAGGCAATTAAGATTTCTCTATTCTTCGCAAGCCAGGGGCCACGCCCCTAGCTCTCCCCTTGGAAAGCCCCGGCCCGGCAGGACCGGGGCTTCCATGGGGCAATTCCGTGCTCGGTGGCCGGAGAGCGGAAAGGCTGGCATGCTGGTCGGCGCTTCGCGCCTATGCTGGCATGCTGGAATGATGGGATGGTGTGGTCCCTCTGTCATTCTGAGCGAGTCTGCCTGCCTATTTCAATCTCTAAAGCGAAGCGCATTGAACCGGGGCGAGCGAAGAATCCCGAGTCAGCGGTGACGCCGGCCCGGGGCCTCGTGGTCAGTGATCCAGGGTCAAAGACCCACCAAGTGGGTTGGTAATTTATGAACAGCAAACCTGCGCCTCCCGACCCCTATCCGAGGGTCGGGAGGCGCAGGCATGATAAAAGGAGAATCATGTGACTGAAGTCACCCGAATTTCGCCGGAGGAGGCCCGGGAACACGCCCAAAGCGGCCAAGCCTGGCTCGTCTGTGCCTATGATGAGGAAAAGTGCCGTTCCATGATGCTTCAGGGAGCGATGACGTATTCAGAGTTCAAACAGGAGCTGCAGAACATCTCGCCAGACCAGGAAATCATCTTCTACTGCGCCTGACCCCATGAAGCCACTTCCGCCGGTCGGGCGGAACGGCTGCAAAGGGATGGCTACACCAACGTCAAGGCCCTTGATGGCGGAGTCAATGCCTGGAAAAAGGCGGGATACCCAATGGCTTAGCAATAAACAGAAAACGGGCGGCAGTAAAACCGCCGCCCGTTTTTCCATTATTTCTTGAGCTTGGCGATCATCTCCTCGACCTCTTCATATCCGTCCCTGTAGAACTTCTCTTCTTCCGGATCCAGCTCCCGCAGGAGACGCAGGAACTCTCCGGCGTGCTCCTTTTCTTCATTGGCGATATCGATGAGCACATCCTTGGCCAGCTGGTTGTCCGTGCTCTCTGCGGTCTGCTGATAGAGCTGAACAGCCTCGTATTCCGCCGCGATCATATACCGGATGGCCCGGACCAGCTCCGCGTGGGTCAGGTTGCGATCGTTCTTGAGCACTACGAAAGGATTGGCAAACTCAGGCATAATAACCCCCTTTTAGGTTTATAAAAAAAAGTCAATTTTGTTTCAAACCCAATAAAAAAACTGGATTCCGCCCTGGATCGGGTCCAGAGTAACCGTTCCCCGGAACGACGGAAGAAGATGCCAGCATCCCAGCATAGGCGCGAAGCGCCGACCAGCATGCCAGCATTTCTTCTTCTGCCCTCCGTCCCCTGCCCTCTGTCCTCCTCTTCCGTAACTGCCTACCACGGCATCTCCACACCGTCATACCGAAAAAAGCGGCCCGTGTCCTTCATGGTGAATTGATCCACCAGTATACGCATCCCTTCTACGCTTTTATCAGGCATGAGAGATGTGCCTGTTCCGCCCATTCGGGTCAGGACATGGCCGGGATGCAGCAGGAGAAGAGCAATGTCCATGTTCTTCAGTTCATGGGTGATGCCCTCCATGACCGCATTCAGGGCGGCCTTGGTCGAACGGTAGTAATAGGCCCCGGGCACGGCGATATCCGCGATGCTGGCCATGTGGGTGCTGGTGATGACCACCTTGCGCTCTTTGCTCCGGGCCACGTGATCGGCAAAGGCTTCCGTGACCCGCACCGGCCCCAGGGTGTTGACCCGGAAGGTGGTCACCCAGTCCTCGTAATTCAATCGATTCAATCCCACGTCCCGGTATTTTTCCAGATAGATTCCGGCGTTGTTGACCAGGATGTCGATGGGTTCGCTCAAAAGCTCCACAGCCACGGCATTGATCTCGTCGGTCCGGGTGACATCCAGGCGGTGGAGGCTCACCTTTTCGAATCTCTCTGCCAATGCCCGGAGTTCAATGGCTTCACGGGGATGGCGGCAGGTGGCGAAAACCCGGTTTCCTTCTGCTGCATACTGGCGGACCCACTCCAGGCCGATTCCCCGATTGGATCCGGTTACAAGTACTTGAGCCAAGTGCACCCCCCTCTAAGATGTGAAACTTTTTCCAACAAATCGTCAGGCGGCTACCAGGAAAGTTAGGCGCTTAGCATCGAATCACTGCTATACAAAACAAGAAAATGTATTGCCCCAAAGATTTTCTTAACCGTGAACTGTAAACCTGGAATCTTTTGGGCTGCGGGCAGTGCCCGTTTTGGATCAGTATTATCATGAATCAGTCAACAGTCCGTGTAAAGGGGGAAATTTCAGGGAGCTTCGGCCAGGGATCGATTTGCAGGCTGATTCCTTAGGCTTCTCAAAATTTACCCCTTCCTTTTCCCCTTGACTGATGCTATTCTGAAAAAATGGGAAACGGCAGGGTGTTGAACAGCCCTACTCGGCTAAACGCACTGAATGCGGAAAACAGGATATGGAAACCGGCAGCAGCATCATCCTTCTGACCATCGGGGCCCTGCTGCTCCTCGGGCTGGTTGCCGGCTATCTGAGCCCCAGGCTGCACATCCCCAGGGTGACCCTGCTCATCGTCGCCGGTGTGGCCCTGGGGCCGTCCGGATTCAATCTCCTGCCTCAGGGGCATGAGCGCTGGTATACCCTCTTTTCCAATATCGCTCTCTTGATGATCGGATTCATCCTGGGCGGCAAACTGTCCCTTTCGTCCTTGAAAGAATGCGGGAAACAGGTCTTCTGTGTCTCGATCTGCGAGGTCCTGGCTGTGGCCGCGCTGGTCTTTACCGGACTTTTCATGCTAGGCGTCCAGACAGATATAGCCCTGGTTTTAGCCGGCATCGCGCCGGCCTCCGCCCCAGCGGCCGTGACCAGCGTGGTCGAGGGCCAAAAGGCCCAGGGTCCGTTTACTCAAACCCTGCTCGGCATCGTGGCTATTGATGACGCCTGGGGGCTGATCGTCTTTTCCCTGCTCCTGGCCGCGGCCATGGCTGTCGGCGGGCATGGCGGCTGGTTTGAGGCCCTTTCTGCCGGAGGATTTGAGCTCGGCGCTGCGGTTCTGATCGGTCTGGTCCTGGGTCTGCCCGCGGCCTGGCTCACCGACCAGATCCGGGGAGACGACCCCATGCAGGCCGAAGCTTTGGGCTTCATCTTCGTCTGCGGCGGCCTGGCGCAGCTGGTCAACGCCTCCTTCATCCTGGCGGCCATGATCATGGGCGCGGTTATTGCCAATACCGCCAGACACAGGGATCGGGCCTTTGCTACCATCCGGGAGTTTGAATGGCCGATCATGATCCTCTTCTTCGTCCTGGCCGGCTCCAGCCTGCACATGGAGAAGCTGCCCCAGATCGGCCTCATGGGCCTGGCCTATATTCTTCTGCGTATCCTGGGGCTGGTGTCGGGGGCCTATCTTGGCGGAACCATAGGACTTGCCGGCTCTGAGACCAAGAAGTTCATGGGACTGGCCATCACTCCCCAGGCCGGGGTGGCCCTGGGCATGGCCCTTGTGGCCGCAAACCACTTTCCGGAGTTGAAGGATACCTTCATCCCGCTGGTCATCGGCTCCACCGTGATCTTCGAGCTCATCGGCCCCATCTTCACCCGACTGGCCCTGATCATGTCCGGGGAGGCGGAAGCTAGCAGGAAGTGAGGAGTCTACCCGTTTTCTCACCCTTATCATCGGCCATGACAGAACCTATAATTGATTTCATATCATAAATGATATCTTTGTATAGCAAATCAAAACCAAAGGAGTGGGATCATGGCCAAAGTGAATGAAGTCTATCGCTGCAATATCTGCGGAAACGTTGTTGAGGTCAAACAAGGCGGCGACGGAGACCTGGTCTGCTGCGGAGAAAACATGGAATTGCTCAGCGATCAGGAAGCCGCCTCTTACAAATAATTTTTCTTAATAGTTTTTAAAATGTATCTAAAATATCCTGTTTTTTACAGGATATTTTAGATAAAGGAGAACAACGATGACAGAGATTTATTCCAAGGAGCCCTACAAGAGCATAGCCGACAACATGGACAGCGGCTGGCGTGAATACCTCACGAGCCTGGAATCCTCCCTCAATCAGCTGGAGAAGGACATCGAGGAAGCCAGCCAAATGTCAGACGCCTGCACTTCGGAATGGTGCACGGCCACGGAGCATGTCATTGACGAACTGTCCAACGCCCTGTTCACAATCCATGAGCCGAGCTTCGCCACCGATCAGGACACCAAAAAGCTCAAGGGACTCAAGAAGAAGGTCCACGAGCTCTACGCAAAATACAAGACCGCAGCCGCCTGAGAGGCGAAGGAATCGAAGAGACCTCGCCGGGAGGCTTCTCAGGTCTTCCTGGATTTGCGAAAGCGGGGAAAACCCTGCACTCACTTTCCTGTTTGCCTGTTCCGGTTTCACGAAGCCTGCAAAAGTGAGTGCAGGGAAAGGGCAGGATCATCACTAGCCAACCTTGAATAGCGAGAGACAAAAAGCGCAGGAGATCCGCTCTAGCCGCTTCGTGGTTCGATTTCGGGCTTTACAGCAGAAATTGCGATTATGCCGACTGCCGGCATACATTCCTTCCCCAGACTCTCAACCTCTACCTTCGAACAAGAGAAACAGAGTTCAGAACAGGCGTTTCAATTTCCAATTCCCGGCAAACCCGGTTGAGCGGCCCCAACTTGAAATGGAGCTACAAAAGAGCATGAAAAATACCAAGAACCTCACCCGGCGCGATTTCATGAAGGCGGCCGGGGCCGGGATTTTCCTGACAGGACTGCACTGCGCCCTGCCCTTGCCGGCCTGGGCTTTGACCGGCGGTCCCGGACTCAAGTTGACACCCCCTCAGAGCCGCTACGATCTGACCATCGGCTATGCTCCAATCGATATAGACGGCCGGGAAGGCACTGCCACTGCCGTCAACGGCTCAGTACCCGGCCCTCTCATTCACTTGCGCGAAGGCGACGAGGTGGCTCTCAATGTAACCAACCGCTTGATGGACACGGCCCACTCTTCCATCCACTGGCACGGCATCCTGGTCCCCTTCCGCATGGACGGAGTGCCGGGGGTTAACTTCGACGGCATCCGGCCGGGAGAGACCTACGAGTACCGCTACCGGGTCAAGCAGGCCGGCACCTACTGGTACCACAGCCACTCCAGGTTCCAGGAGCAGACCGGAACCTACGGCCCTCTGGTCATCGAGCCCAAGGACAAGGAGCCCTTTGCCTATGACCGTGATTATCCGGTGGTGCTTTCCGACTGGTCCTTCGAGGATCCGGAGACGATCTTTCGTCACATCAACCTGATGGGCCATTACTACAACTTCCAGCGCCGCACTGTCTGGGACTTGGCCGACGACGTCCAGGATCGCGGCTTCATGAAGACCCTGGCCGAGCGCATGGCCTGGGGCAGGATGCGCATGAGCCCGGTGGACCTGGCCGACGTGACCGCCTACACCTATACTTATCTCATGAACGGGCATTCCCCGGATATGAACTGGACCGCGATTTTCAATCCCGGTGAGACCATCCGTCTGCGTTTCATCAATGCCTCCACCATGAGCAACTTCGACGTGCGCATCCCCGGCCTGGACATGGAGGTGATCATGGCCGACGGCAAAATGGTCCGTCCCGTAACTGTGCACGAATTCCGCATCGGCGTGGCCGAGACCTTTGATGTCCTGGTGCGTCCCGGGCAGGACCAGGCCTTTACCCTCTTTGCCGAGTCTCTGGACAGAAGCGGATTCACCCGGGGAACCCTGGCCCCCGAACCCGGAATGCAAGGTTTGGTGCCAGGACTTAGACCTCGGCCGGTACGGCGGCTGGAGGATATCGGCATGGGCAAAATGGATAATACCCTCTTTGGGATGGACCATTCGGGCATGAAGATGGACCACGGCATAGGCCCGCCAAAACACGACCCGCGGATTCCCGGACCAAACGGGCCCTCACCCTTCAAGCCGGAGAAAGGGCGGGCGAATGTGGCCATGGTCATCAAGAACCCCGAATACCGTCTGGATGAGCCCGGTCTGGGTTTCGGCAACGACGGCTGGCGGGTTCTGACCTACGACGATCTTGACTCCATCGAGCCGCAGCCCTACTCCGAGACCGTGGATCGGGAGATGACCATCAACATCACGGCCAACATGGAGCGCTACACCTTTTCCTTTGACGGCAAAAAATTCAGCGAGCACCCCGGGCCTTACCTCTTCCGCCACAACGAACGCCTGCGCCTGTTTTTAGTCAACCACACCATGATGGAACATCCCATCCATCTGCACGGCATGTGGATGCAGCTCGAAAACGGAGCCGACAGGCTGCCCTTCAAACACACCATTTTAACCAAACCCGGCGAGGTGCTGTCCGTCCTGATTACGCCCATAGAAAGGGGGGACTGGGCCTTTCACTGCCACCTGCTCTACCACATGGAGGCGGGCATGGCCCAAGTCGTCCGAGTTGCTTGAAACGGAGGCCTGATAATGACTCTCAAGAACATGGTGCTTTGCCTGGCTCTTATCCTCCTGCCGCTATCAGCACCGGCTGCTGAAGACCAATTCAGCGGCGCCGGGGATCAAAAATTTCCAGCCGATTATCACAAGGCACCTCCCGCCCTGGAAAGGACACAAGGGATACAAAAATACGCCCAAGACGCCCAGAAAGGGGCCCAGCAGAACTTCGGCCTCCAGTTCGTCCACGACAACGAGCTCTTCGCCGTCTTCAAGGGAGACCGCCTGGAATACCAGACCAGAGAAGGCGAGGACGTTCTGCTCTGGGACGTGGAAGCCTGGATCGGTTCGGATTACAACAAGATCTATCTGGAAAGCGAAGGGACCCGGCTCATCCACGAGGGTGAGTTCGACGAGGCCGAGGTTGAACTCCTGTATGGACGGACCCTGGCCAGCTTCTGGGACCTGCGGGCCGGCATCAGGCACGATTTCGAACCGCATCCGACCCGGACCTTTGCCGCTCTGGGTGTGCAGGGACTGGCTCCCTACTGGTTCGAAACCGAGGCCACCGCCTACCTCAGCGAAGACGGTGATGTCTCGGCTGACCTGGAAGTGGAGTACGATATTCTCCTCAGCCAGAGGCTTATTCTACAGCCCCGCCTGGAAGCGGGCGCCTCGTTGCAGGAGGTCGAGGAGCTGGGCATCGGGCAGGGCATAACCGATGTGGAGCTCGGAATCCGACTGCGCTACGAGATCCGCAGAGAGTTCGCCCCCTATGTCGGGATCTCCTGGTCCCGGAAGATTGGGGAAACAGCCGACTTTGCCGAGGCCGAAGGCGAGGACAGCAGTCTGGTCTCCTTTGTCCTCGGGCTGAGATTCTGGTTTTAATCGATTTGCAGGCCATGCAATGATCGAAACCACACAAAAGACGTTTCTGAACGCGGCTTTCGTTATCCTGGGTGTGTATTTTGCGGTTGCAGGATTGATACAGGCCCGGCAATTTCTGATGCCGCTGAAGAAAAGCTGCCGGCTGTTTCGTCCGAATTCGTAATCCGCGGTCGTCACCACGCGTTCGAAGATCTCGTCTGTTGCGAAAATATCCCGGACCGCATGACCCTCTGCAGGCGCCCCACCGGCTGATCTGTTCACTTGACCGGGTTGGCCTGGAACCGGACCATTTGCGCTTACATTCGTGTCTGCACCCTCTTTGGATTCCACTGACAAGGCACCAGGGCTGGGGCATCCTCCCGGATCTGGGTGTTTCCCTTCCGGCGAATCACCTGGCGGCGATGATGAACCAGGCAGTTTGTTCATATGGATTCAGGCCCGATGTTGCTTTTCACGGTTTTTGCGCTCCTGCATGACCCCTGACAGGGCCTCAGGCGAAATCAGCCCCTGCTCCGTGGCCTGGGCGGCCATGTCGGAGCTATATGAAGAAGGAACCCACGGCCTTACTCGTCCTCGGGCAGAAAGGGCTGAACGATTTTCACCGGCAGCTTCAGGGCGCGCTCCACGATACCCAGAACCCCCTTGCCGACCGCTGACGGCGATATCGGTATGACTTCCGGGTCAGACAGATCGCCCCTGACCCGAACCGGGACGGCGATGAAGTTCTCACCGAGAATATCCCCTATTATCGGGATGCTTTCGATAATGCTGTCCACCGTCTTCAAGGGGGTGACCAGGACGATCAAATCGATCTTCTTTTCAGGGACATCCACATCACCCCTGAAGGCGAAATCGATGGATTTGCCTATGACGTAACATTCGGTCAGCCTGAGAATACCTTTTTCAACGATACCCCTGGCCTCGGCTGTTTTGTATCCAAAGCCCTCCCCGGCCAGGTCCGGTGACTGGCCCTTGAGGATTTCCGTGATATTGACCACGGCCAGAATATCCGCCAGCAGGCCGAACTTATAGATACGGCCGTCTGCGGCGCTCATCGTAAAATTTCCCTGAAGACGATCCAGGAGGTCCTTTGGTTTGCCGCTGCTCGCCATCTGAGCAGTCAGATCGAACTCTCCGGTCATCAACTCGGTTTCCAGAAAACAGTTCAGCGTGGAGGCAAGGGACTGGCCGCCGGCAGCCGCCTCGGCTTCGATTTGCATGTTTCCGGAAGAAATATCGGCCACAGCCTCTGTCCGGATGCCGCAGAGACTGCCCCGGGTCAGCCTGGCCTGCAGGCCTCCATCCCGCTTCTCCAGGGACACGTGAAAAGGTTTCCAGGTCAGATCCTTGTAGGTGAAACGATCGGCCTTGACCAGCACCTTGCCGGCGACCTTCAGGTCCTTGAAAAGATCCAAAGCTTCCCCATCCTCGCCTTTACCTGGCAGCGCCGTCCCGTGCAGACCTTCAGCATCGGCCAGGCGGCTGATATCCTCCCAGTCAAGTCCACCCGTTTCAGCCACCAGGTCGAGGTCAAACCCTTTCCTGGAAAACATGATCGTTCCCTTGACCCCGGCAGGGATTTCCCCCCAGGCCAGATCGGCCGATTCAATGAGAATCCGGTCTTTTTCACCCTGAATGGAGACATCCTTGACCTGCAAGGGCCTCTCGAGGACATTTTCATAGGCGAAGTCTCCGGCCTGCAATGCCCCCAGAACCCTGGATTGCCTCGGGTCTTGCAAGGAAACGTGCAGATTGAAATCCCCATTTACCCAGCCTCTTATATCCTGCCTCTCGATCAGCTTGCTCACGGTCCCGGCAGCCAGTTGACCCTGAAATTCAATGTCGACGATGTCGTTGCCTACGGTCCCCAGCATGGCGGCCCGGGATTCGGAGTCATTGATCGTCAGTTTTTCAATATTCAAATGCTTTGAGCTGTGAACGATATGCAGGGCCAGTTCAGGCCCTTTTTCCAGGATCGGATCCGCTTCGACTACGGTCTGTCTTTCCCGGCCCCAGGCCAGGCGGCCTTTGGAAACCGAAACCCGGGTCTCGGTCTTCACCCAGGCTGGAATCAGCTTTTTGTCCTTCAGCCAGCCCAGGGTTTTCCCGCTCAAAGTCCCGCTGAATTCCAAGTCCAGGGAAGAAAAACCCTGCTTTGGATCCAGGGCAGTGCCGGAAATCGACAGGGAAGAGCCGAGCAGGTCCACACCTTTGAGCCTGCCCGTCACCAGCTTTTCACTGCCCTCGAACTCACCTTTTTTCAGCTTGAAGGGAGAGGGCAGGGTCGCGGCTTCTAGCACCAGGTCGTGAATAGCGCCCTGGCCTTGAAACTCCCACTCCCCGGGCCGCCTGAGGGGACCCTCCACATTCAGGTCGGCAAGCGAAAGGGTTCCGGCCAGGTCTTTGTATTCTGGCAGCCGGTCTCGAACTTTTTCGATTTGCGAAATCAAGGGCACCACCCAGGCATGTGTCCGCTCCAGATCGATTTCAGCCGACGCAGACTCGATCTTCAAGATTTTTTCCCCTTTCAGACTAAGCCGGGCCGATGAGGCCTTAAGATGCGAATGCTCGGTCCTGACAACCGTATCCTGAACCGACAGGCCTTCTTCATTGAAGACCACGGAAGCGGCCACCTCCACGGGGTTGGGAATTTTCTCGGAGACAATACCCCCCTTGAAGCTGCCTTGGATGGTATCGGACGCCTTGGATTCGAAGTCGAGCCGGAGAGAAACCCCGGCCTTTTCAAAGGCCCTGGTCGCGTTCTGCTCGAATAATCGGCTGACCCGCCCCGGCCGAAGCCCTCGCACCGAGAACCCGCCCCCGGCATCCGAACCGTCGCTGTTTATGCTTCCGGAGAAATCCAGAAATTCAAACATATTGGACTTAGCTGTGAGCTCCATTGCGAGTTCTTGCCCTGGCAGGGTCATCGACAGATTCACATCCTGGAAGCTATAATCCGGTTTTCCCTGCTGCTTGATTACTATCGCCCCCTCTTGGACCTTGAGCGAAGCATCCCTCAGACTTGGATCTATTTTGGAAAGCGCCTCGGATATCCGTCCCCGGACACGCCCCGGAGTCCAGGGTTTTGATTCTTTTGACCCTGATATCCAGTCAGGCTTTGCTACTTCTATGGAGAAGTCCGGCTCCCGAACAATGAAAGAATCGATCTCCAGGTTACCCAGGAAAAGGGGCATGAGACTGACATCTGCCCGGGCAAACCCGGCGGTTCCCTTTATATCCCGGCGCTGGAGCCGCAGCCCGGTCATCCTGCCCCCCGGGGGGAAAAGCGATATCCGGAAGGTATTGAATTCCACTTCCCCCCCGATCGCGCTGGAAAGTCTAGTCCGGACCCTGTCTCTGACCTGTTCCAGGTCCATGATCCGGGGCAGAGCGATCATGGCGGAGATCAGCAAAATAAGCAGGAGGCCGAATACTCCGGCTATCCACAGAGAGATCTTTTTTCTGTTTGCCATCTCTTCCCTCGGATTCCCTCAGATAACCAGGATCCCCGAATACGACTCGAGCCGGATCCAACCCCAGAAATCAATGAAACGGAAAATACGCATACCCTGCCATTTGCTTGTGAATGATCACGGTGGCGGCTGCGGCGGCCACCGTAACCTCCGGAAGCGTCTCTTTCGAACGAAGCTCCCTACGGGCCAGGGCCTGCAGGCAGACATAGAAGCCTATCCCTCAATGGGACAACCAGCCGCCTTGCAGGCAGCCATGGAACCCAGGTTGTCCTCGACCCATTCAAAGCCGTGCTGCTTCAGGATAGAGGCGGCGATGATGGCCCGCTTGCCGCTGCCGCAGAAGGTGGTCACCGCTTTGTCTCTCGGCACTCTGCTTATCTGTCCGGGCAGCTCTCCCAAAAATATATGCAGGAATCCCGGAAATTTGCCGGTCTGCTCCAGCTCCTCCTTCTCCCTGACATCGAGCAGAGTGAAATCCGCCTGCTCTTTCACTCGTTGGGTCAACTCGTCCACATGGACAGCCGCGATGCGGTCGTACGGCTTGCCGCTGGTCTCCCAGGCGTGCAGCCCCCCGGCAAGGTAGCCGCCGATGTTGTCGAAGCCGAGGCGGATCAGGTATCTGACAGCCGTGTCGACATCTGATTCACTGTCGACAACCAGCCCGATCGTTTTGTCGTAGGGCAGGAAATAGCCGGCAAATCCCGGAACAATGTCCAGAGGTATGGCCAGGCTGCCGGGAATAAAGGCTCCGGCAAAGGCTTCCGGGCTTCGCAGGTCCAGACAGAGCATGCCCTCAGCCATGGTCCTCTCGAACTGTCCGGCTGATATTGGGGCGGGTTCCGGCAAGAGGTTCATATGGGGCGCCCCCTGCTGGTTATATTCTTCCATTTTGCCGTAAGCAAAATCGAGATTCTTCCCATGGTGGATTTCCGCCCCGGTCCGGCGGGACAGATCCAGTGATCCGACGACATAATCCTCGTTGCGGTGGGTCTCGAAGATATGAGTGATCCGGGCTCCATGACTGCGTGCGATGTCGACGTAGACCTGACAGTCCCGCCTGGGATCGATCACCGCGGCCTGTCCGTTATGCCCGATGATATAGGACAGAT
>JAIPDR010000041.1 GCA_021737615.1 Desulfohalobiaceae bacterium
GCCTCCTGTTCGGCTTCTCTACTGGGAGCCGGAAATTCAGCCCCCGGCTGCAGGCTGACCATGGACCCGGTGGGGCATTTTTCGATACAGACCCCTTGGCCGGTGCATACGTCCGGGTCGACCACAGCCAGTTTGTCCACCATGCTTACCGCCTCTTCAGGGCATTTTTTCTTGCAGACCGAACACCCGATGCAGCCGGTGCTGCAGACCTGTTTGACCACCTTGCCGGCATCGTGGGTCGAGCAGAGATTGGCCGTCTTCTGGGACATCGGGATCAAGCGGGGGATGTCTCTGGGGCAGGCCTGAACGCAGTTCCCGCACCCGGTACAGAGTTCCTCGTTGACAATCGGAAGGCCGTCCGACCCCATGCTCAGAGCGTCAAAGGGGCAGGAGCGGACACAGCTCCCAAGCGCTATGCAGCCGTACTGACAGGCCTTGTCGCCGCCCGTGCTGACAATGGCCGCTGCACAATCCTGAGCTCCGTTATAGGCAAACCGCTTGCTCGCCTTGTCATCGCTTCCCTGGCAGAAAATCCTGGCTACATACTTTTCGCCCACACCGGCACTGATGCCCATTATCGAGCAGCAGGCCTCGGTCGTCGAGGCCCCGGCCGCCACGCAGGCGCCGGGATCCGCTCCCATGTTGACGATGGCTTCGGCGAAGTCGCTGCAGCCGGCATAGCCGCAGCCACCGCAATTGGCCCCGGGCAGGGCGTCGCAGATCTGTTCGATCCTGGGATCGACGTAAACGTAGAAGACCTTGGCGGCCAGACCAAGGACGATGCTCAGAGCGAGTCCGAGAAAGGCCATGGCCGCTACAGCTGTGAGAATCGGCATGATCGAATATCTCCTGATGGTTTCAATGACAGGATTCTTGGTTTTTTATTAGAATAGAAGCAATGACTTCCTTCTGAAACGAATCCTCATCAATTTATGGGACCATTGTTTCTGCTTGTCAAGATTTCAAAAATAGAAAATGTTTTGAACATCCTGTTGGAAGTAACTTCTGCACCGGATCATCTTCTCCTTTCAACATTCAAGTGCTACTGCCCCAGGCCCATGAAGCCGTAAAAGCAGAGGCCCATAATCCCTGCAGAGACCAAGGCGGCCGGAAACCCGGACATGATGGCCGGAACCCTGCCCAGGGCGAATCGTTCCCGAATCCCGGCCAGGATGATCAGGGCCAGGCTGAAACCGAGAGCGGTGGCAAAGGCGTAGACCACGGTTTCAATAAATGTATGCGCTTCCTGAATGTTTAAGACCGCCACCCCGAAGATCATGCAGTTCGTGGTGATCAGGGGAAGGTAGATCCCCAGGGCCCGATAGAGGGCGGGCGCGGTTTTTTGCAAAACTATCTCCACTAACTGCACCAGAGAGGCGATGACCAAGATAAAGGCCACGGTTCGAAGATACTCAAGCCCCAGGGGGACCAGGAGGAAATTGTAGACATTCCAGGAGATGGAGCTGGCCAGGACGTTGACGAACAGGGCGGCTGCCGACATGCCCAGGGCGCTGTCCTGGCTCGTGGAGACCCCGACGAACGGACAGAGTCCCAGAAACCTGATCAGCAGGATATTGTTGGCAAAGATCGCCGTCACCATCATTAAGAGATAATCAGACATGGTTCAATCCTTGTTCATGGTTGCTGGATGCCGGTACCTTCAGGCCGCGGCTCTCTTTTCTGTCTTTGAGGAGACGTAGTTGATCAGGGCCAGCATAAGGCCGAGGCAGATAAAGGCCCCGGGAGGTCTCTGAAAGAGTTCAAAGCCGAGATAGGAGGAGGGCATGACCTGGAGGCCGAACCAGGTCCCGGCGCCGATGACCTCTCGGATCGTGGCCAGGACCACCAGGGAGATGGTAAAGCCCAGCCCCATGCCCAGCCCGTCGGCAACGGACAGATGGACCGGCTCTTTCCGGGCAAAGGCCTCGGCCCGGCCCAGGATCAGACAGTTGACCACGATCAGGGGAATCCAGATCCCCAGGACCTCGTAAAGCGAATAAAAGTAGGCCTCCATCATCAGCTCCACGATGGTCACCGCCGAGGCGATGATGACAATAAAGACCGGTACCCGGATCTTCGGAGGGATGTGGTTTCGAAAGGCCGACACCAGGGTGTTGCTGACCATGAGGACGAAGATCACGCCGCAACCCAGGCCGAGAGCGCTGCTCACACTGGCGGTTACGGCCAGGGTGGGGCACAGGCCGAGGACGAAACGAAACGGAGGGACTTCCTTCCACAATCCTTTACTGAATTCATCTACCATTCTCGACATTGAATCTGCTCCTGGTGTTTCGCCAATCTTGAATATATACTGATCATAGGGAAACTTTTTCAGAAATTTGCCCCGGAATCACGGGATCAGCGGTCTATGTTATGAGAACCACAATTGGATCAGTATAAGTATCAAGAGTAGTTGATCTTCAGCCTCTTTTTCATCTGAAATTCTATAGGCAGGTTGTTTCGGCAAGCTGCCTATAGAATTTCAGCTTTGTGCTTGTTGTAAATCTCGACGCCCTTCCGGACAGCTTTGATCACTCCGTTGGAGGTGTAGGTCGCGCCGCTGACCGTATCCACGTTCCCTGAGAAATTACTGCTCAAGGGAATGTTGGTGAACTGGTTCATGAACTCCTGATCGTCGAAGACCACGGTTCCCACTCCGGGCGTTTCGGTGTGCGTGGTCACGGCAATACTGCCCAGTTTGTCTTCATCCACCTCAATGGTCAACATGACTCCGACATCGCCGTCGTATCCTACGCCGTATGCCTCCAGGCCGACAGCCACGATCTTATCGCCTTGTTTGGCCAGGAATATGGGCCTCTCGATGGGTCTGCCCTTTTTGTCCGTGCCGATGACGATGGTCCTGCGGTCTTTGATGGGGTCGTTGTCGTATTCCACGGTCAGGGCCTTTTTCAAAGCCGGGGCCTTGATGTTTTTGATGCGTTGATACTGGATCTGGTCTTCCGTAGCCATCTTGACCAGAGAGAGCAGACCACCCCAGATCCCGGTGACGATCATCAAGACAAGAACCATGCGCAATATTTCCCGCGGAGTCACAGCCACTTACCTCCCGTAGACAACAGGTGCTATTTTATCCAGAAAAGGGGTGAACATGCTCGTGATCAGGACCGCGTAAAAGGCCCCGAAGGTCCAGACCCCCCACATGCGGATGATCACGGTCAATATCCCGGCCAGGATGCCGAAAAGAATCATCCCGTCCGGTGTGGTGGGAGAGGACGGCGGGTCTGTGGCCAGGAAAAAGGCAGCGATCATGGACCCTCCGGCCAGGACATGGAAGAAGGGATCTGCGTTGCCCGAGCCGATCTGCAGGGCCCAGAAAAAACCGGAAAAAGCAAAGACCGCGGCCAGATAGCTGACCGGGATCCGCCAGTTGATGACCTTTTTGTACAAAAGGTACCCCCCGCCCAGCAACAGGCAGAATGCAGAGCCCTGCCCTAGCGGTCCGGTGGTGGTCCCGAAGAAAAGATCGGCCAGGGAAAAGTACTGATTCGTAAAACTAGGGCCCTGGTTTTTGAAGATTTCCATGGGAGTGGCCGTTATCTCAGGATTCATGGCCACCGGAAGCCAGTCCAGCATGAAGTCGGGATAGGACATCTTCAGGACCACCCAGGCAATGAGCACCCCGTTGAAGGGGTTGGTTCCGAAACATCCAAAGACCTCTTTGCCGAGCAAAATCATGACCAGGGTCCCGATGAGGATCATCCACCAGGGGATGGTCGGCGGGAGGAGCATGGCCAGGATGAGCCCGCTGGAGAGGGCGGTCAGATCGTTGATCTGGAGCGGCCGATTGGTGATCTTCCGGATCAGGGCTTCCCAGCCCACAGCCGATCCCATGGCGATGATGATGACCCGCAGGGCGTCGAATCCGAAGAGGTAGACGCTGAAGATGATGGCCGGAATCAAAGCCAGCATCACCATCTGCATCATCTGCGGCAGGGTGCGTCCGCTATGGATATGAGGATGAGGGGAAACAACAAGCCGGGCCGAATTCATAGCCTTAACTCCTTTGGGCGCGTATTGCGGATTTGCCGAGTTGAATCCATTGAACCAGGGGGATGTGGACAGGGCAGACATGGGCGCAGCAGCCGCATTCAATGCAGCTGAAGATGTCGTTTTTTTCCGCCAGCTCATAGTCTTGTCCCTCGGAAAATCCGGAAATAAAAAAAGGCATGAGCCGCATGGGGCAAATCTCGACGCAATAGCCGCATTTGAAGCAGACAGCCTCCGGGGAAAAGTGATACAGATCGTCCCGGCCCTGGAGAAAAATCAGATCCATCTCCTGGGTGACCGGGGTTTCCAGGTCCGAAACAGCCACCCCCGACAGTGGTCCACCCAGGATGAGCTTGGCGATTGAGTTCCGGTCAAGGCCTAGTCCCTCCAGGACTTCTCCCAGTGGCGTCCCGATTCTGGCAAAACAATTGACCGGTTCTTCAAGCCCGCTTCCGGCTACCGTCAGCAGTTTATCCAGGATAAGCCGGTTGTGATTGATGGCCCTGGCCGCGTTGTAGGCTGTTTCGGCATTCAAGGTCGTCACTCCGAAATCTTCCGGGGCAAGCTCGGCAGGGTACTCGTTGCCGGTGACCGCGGTGACCAGGAGTTGTTCCTTGTGTTGGGGGTGTCTGGCCTGAACCGTGACTATTTTGAATCTGTCCAGGCCGTTCAGGATCTCAAGGGCCTGTACCGCCTCGGCATAGACCACTATGACCGCTTCTTGAGCCCCGGAAATGCCCTTCAGGATGTCGATCCCGTCCAGGACGTCCTGGCCGTGCTGATGCAGAAGGGCTGTGGTCCGGCCCTGAACAAAGAATTCGTCCAGGCAGCTGACGATCAGGGTCTTAATCTTGCGGGAACGGTGGAAGGCCAGTTTGTCCAGAAGAGGGGCAGGGCGTCCTGTGTAGTCGTAAACACCGGCCTGGATTATTTTTTCCAGGGAGCCCTTTGGTAAGAGCCCGTCTTTGCCCTTGACCAAGGCTTCGTCTTCCGGAGCCTGGATGCTCACGACCGTTGTCCTTTCTCCGTTTGGAAGCCGGAAGTCCTTGTTGACTTCTTCGATTTTTCCGGAGATAGTGGCTAAAACTACAGAAGAAACCCCTTGCCCGATGATTTCCCCCTCCTTGACATTTTTGCCCTTTTTTACCAGCAGGTCGACGGATTGTTCAGGATCCAGGGTCAGAGGGACAAGGACTCTGTCCGGGGCGGGGAAGGCCTTGATGGGCTTAAGCTCAACGTTTTCAGGAACGGGTAACCGCAATCCACCTCTAAAACTGGCTGCTTTCATGCTCACGCTCTCTTTTCTATACTTACGGTCGTCATAAATTGAGCTTCTATTCTAGTTGTCCGAATATCCCAGGAGGTTGATACCTTTACGATGCGCTGGCCATCACCCATTAATCCTCTCGTAAGTATATATTTAGATCTATCGTCAGCAATGAACCAATTGTAAGGATATTTCAGCAGCAGATGGCCTGGTATTTAGACCTTTGGCCGAGGCTTCCTCATAAAGCTCTCGGGCGGCAGTTTCAAGAGCGCGATTTATGCCAACTGCCGGTATATCAAAGGCTTTCTACTCATATTTGGATTTTTTCGGATTGTCAAGCCGTTCAAAAATCAGTTTGATCTTTTCCCGGCTTGTATTGTAGGCTTTGAAAGCAAAAGCTCGAAAGGCAATGGTAAACAGGAGGAGTTTTATGAACAGGACCGTGCGGATTCAAAATATTCTATCCCGCCGTCAGCCTTTGGTTGAAAGAATAAAGCGCATTGAAGGCAACCTGGAAAACCTGCAGGGGCTCTTGAACAGGTTTGTCCAGGAGGGTGAGAGCTTTAAAAAGGATGTCGAAGATAAAAAAATACAAAAAATAAAAGGATTACAGCAAAGCTGTTCTGAGATAAAGAGCGAAATCGCCTACCAGCTTGGCCAGTTGGACAAGCTACGCTCCCGTTTTTCCAGACAGACCCTGAACATCGGGGTGGTCGGACTGGCCAGGCAGGGAAAGAGCCGGCTCCTGCAGTCCATGACCGGGCTGGGGCCAATGGAGATTCCCGACGGAAACCGGACCGACTGCACCGGGGTCCGCAGCAGCATCACGGACAGTCAGGGTGAATTTTCAGCCACGGTCAGCTTTTATAGCCCTTCCTCATTTCTGGATGAGATCATCTCTCCCTATTTCGTCAACCTGGGGCTCGGGGCAAAGCCCTTAAGCCTGGTGGAGTTCGCGGCCAATCCGTTGCCCGATCTGCCTGTCAAGCTGCAGGATTCTGCAGTGGCCAAAGCACAGTACGCCTACCTGCAACGCTACCATGAATCATATCCAAGGTACAAAAATCTCTTGGGCGAAGAACCCAGACAAATCACCCGGGAGCAGATCAGAGAGTATGTGAGCCAGTCCTCTGCAGATGGAAACGAACCCTTTCACAACTTTTTCGTGGTCCAGGAGGTCCAGATCCAGTGTCCTTTTCCGGCTTCTGATTGCAGCGATATCGGGTTCGTGGACATGCCCGGTCTCGGAGACACCGGTCTCGGTAATGAGGACCGGCTCTTGAAGGCCCTGGCCCATGAGGTGGATCTCCTCTTTTTTATCCGTCTGCCTTCACCGAGCGGTGACAGCTGGAATGAAACGGACATCATGCTCTATGACACCTGTGCCCGGGCGGTGAGCGAGCTCCCCCTGCAGGACTGGTCCTTTATGATCCTCAATCGGACCAGGGCCGAGGCGGATCTAGGGGATAACCTGGCCAACTGCAAGGACCTTGAAGACCAGATCAGGATAAAAGGGAGCGGTTTTTCCGAGATAGTGATCGCCGATTGTTCAGATCAAGAGGAGGTCATGCAGAAGATTTTGGATCCGGCCCTTGAGTATCTGACCGCCAAAATCGAAGAGATAGACGCCGAATATGTGCAGAAGAAACATGATCAGCTCCTGGAGATCAGAAAAACCATCAACAGGCTCTTTGCCCAGGCCACACCGGAGAAGATCCTGGGCGCGGAATCCATCGGTAGCAATGAGGAGCAGCAATTTCTGGACCTATTCGAAGATGCCTGGCAGGAAATGGTCCATCGTTTCGAACAGCTCCTTAATGAGCTCTTCCAGACCAGAGACAGCTCCAATGTACATTTTGTGCAAAGCATCAAGGAGGTGATCGAAGAAGCGCAGCATGACACCGGCATTCCGGACCTGGAAAAGATTGAGCGGCAAAGGGCCGAAGAGAAATCCTATGACGGGGCCTTTTATTATTTTTTGAATGAGATCAGGGCCCACCTTTCCAATAAGTTTCTGAATCTGGATGAATCCCTGTCCTTCACCACAGAGGAAGCCAAGCAGTCGGTCAGCCGGGTCCTGAAAGCCCACGGCGGGCTCAGCTCCCTGTCGAATGCCGAGGGTACGGATTTTTTGCGACAGCTCTATGAACTGGGCAATGTGCCTGGATATGATTTCCGGTTGATCCAGGATGCCCTGAATATTCTCATTTCCTTTAAACTCTCTTTCAGGGGGCTGATCCAACACCGCATACGCAAGCAGATGGACAATCTCACCCCGGACCGTATTGAGTTCAAAAGGTTCAATATTTTGAATTCATTAAAAATTTCCCTGAAGAGCCTGGTGCAGCGGGAGAAAATCACCAACGCGGAAACCCTGCAGCACTATCTGCAGGATGCCCACCAGAATGTCCTCGGGAAGATAGAATCAGCCCTCAAAGAGTTCCACTATGAACCGAATCAGGCCATCTTTGCCATTGTCGAGGAATTCACCGACCGGGCCTTTCGGGCCAAGGGGGTCAGGAATCAATGGCAGACCTTTTACCGCATGAACCGGGCCAGTATCTGGCCGGAACAGTTCAAGAAAATCGCCCAGGGGACCTATCTCAGACAACGGTGGCAGACCCTGGTCCAGAACATCTTGGGCGATTGCCGGACAGGAGAATGGGAGCTTGCTGTTCGGCTCACCCGGGAGAACTGATGCCGCGGGCAAACCCGATGATCTGCATTCAGCCCTTCTCTTTCGGCGCCAGGATCTTGAACAGATCAACCGGGATGGGCAATATGGTCGAAGCCTTGCTCTCATAGGTCATTTCGCGCATGGTCTGCAGGTACCTGAGCTGCAGGGCTTCGGGGTGCTTACTGATGATCTCCGCGGCTTCGGCCAGCCGGGTGGAGGCTTGAAACTCGCCTTCGGCATTAATGACCTTGGACCGCCGGTCCCGTTCCGCTTCCGCCTGTCTGGCCATGGCCCGCTGCATCTCCTGGGGCAGGTCGATGTATTTCACTTCCACATTGGTGACCTTGATTCCCCAGGGGTCGGTATGTTCGTCCAGGATGGTCTGGATCTGGTTGTTGATCTTGTCCCGGTGGGTCAGGATTTCGTCCAGCTCCTCCGCGCCGCAGACGCTGCGCAGAGTGGTCTGGGCCAGCTGGGAGGTGGCGAACATGTAATCTTCCACCTCTATGATGGCCTTGACCGGATCCAGAACCCGGAAGTAGATGACCGCGTTGACCTTGACACTGACGTTGTCTCTGGTGATGACATCCTGGGTCGGGACATCCAGGGCCAGAATCCGCAGGGAGACCTTGACCATCTTGTCGATGATCGGGATGAGGATGATCAGCCCGGGCCCTTTGGCTTTGAGCACGCGGCCCAGTCGAAAGACCACGGCCCGCTGGTACTCGTTGAGGATCTTGATGGCCGAGGCCAGGAAAAGAACGACCAGGACGATGATCGGGAGAAAGGTATAGAGACTGTTCATTGCTGCTCTCCTTTGCTTGGCGTTTTGGTTTCGTTCGATTCAACTATGAGGGTCAAGCCATCCGACCCCGAGACCCGGACCCGCTCTCCGGCAGTCAGGGACAGCCCGTCAGCGGACCGGGCCTTCCAGAGCTCGCCTCTGACCCGAACCCGGCCCTTTTCCCCGGACCAGTTCACCACTTCTCCCGGCAGACCGTACATGGACTGGTATCCGGTCTGCTGCGGCCGTCTCTGGGCCCTGGCGACCAGGAACAGCCCCAGCCCGATGAAGGCTGTGGCCGCGAGAACCGTGGGCAGGATTACTTTCAGGGGCAATACGATGAGTCCGTACTCAAACTTATAGAGGATCATCGAGCCGATAAACAGGGAGACCGCTCCCCCGATGCTCAAGAGTCCGTAGCTGGTGACCGCGATCTCCAGGATAAAGAGCACCAGGCTGAAAATGATGAGCAGAAGTCCGGCCGCCGTGGTCGGCAGTACGGCCATGGCATACAGGGCCAAAAGGAGACAGATGGCGCCGAAGGCCCCGGGAAAGACGGTCCCGGGGTTGCTCAGTTCGAAGAAAATGCCGGCAATGCCTCCGAGCAGGAGGAAGTAGGCGATCTGGGGATCGAGCAGCCAGGACAGGAATTTGTATCTGAAACCGGGTTCGTAGCTGCTGATAGTGAATTCATCTTCAGTGAATCTGGGCTGGTCAAGGGAGGACAAAAGGCCTCTGGAGCCGATCTGGGTCAGGAGATCCTCCGGGCTGACGGCCATCAGATCGACGACTTTTTTCATGACCGCCTCGGATGCGGTGATGCTGACCGCTTCTTCCACGGCTTTTTCATACCAGTCCACGTTTCTCCCCCTGCCCTTGGCCACACCGCGGATCAGGCTCACAAAATCGTTTTTGATCTTTTTGGCCATGGTCTCCGGTATGTCCTTGCCGCCCATGCCCACCGGGGAGGCGGCCCCGATGCTGGTCTGGGGGCTCATGGCGGCCACGGTGGAGGCCGCCACCAGGAAAACTCCGGCCGAAGCGGCCCTGGCCCCCGGGGGGCCGACCCAGATGACCACGGGCAGGGGGGCGTTGAGAATCATCTTCAACATCTCCCGCATGGATTGGCCAAGCCCGCCAGGGGTATCCAGGCCCAGGAGCAGGATCGCGTGTCCATCCTCCTGGCCGACCTTGATCGCGGTTTCCAGAAGGTCCTCCTGGGCCGGATTGATGCTGCCCTCGATCCGGCAGTAGAGGACGGAAACGTCTTTCCCGGCCCAGGCCGGCCCGGGAAGAGGTATCTGGGCCAGGCAAAGGATGACCAGGACAATGGGCAAAAGAGGGAGGCCTTTCATTGTATCTCCAAGTTATTATATACCGATTCCTGGTTCGTTTTCCCGGCAAAGACTTTTTTGTATGCAATACCGACTAGTTATAAAAAAGCCACGGGGAATCAGTATGCATACATCACAGACCTGGATGTCTTGCCGTCGACCTTGATGATCAAGGCGGACTCCAGACGAACATGGGCGGCGTGGCCGGTCTGATTGATGACGGGCTGGGAATTCAGCCAGTTCCAGTCCAGAAAGTCTTCCCCTTTGGCGTTGACGTTGATGTAGTGAATTCCCAGGGTGGTTATGTTATGGAAAAAATGAGAGCCCTGGGATGGTTCGGCATTGATCTGGTCTGAAAAGACCTCCACGATCGCTCCGACCCCGGAAATATCAGACCAGTGAACCGGGATGCCCAGCCAGGGGTCGGCCGAACCCCACCTGCCCGGACCGATCAGGAGGTACTTCTTTCCTTCCTTGAGCAGGATATTGTTCAATTTTCCGATTTCTCCGGCCATCTCAACGGTTTTGGCCGGGTCGAAGCTCTCCGGTTTGATGAAGATGATGTCCTTGAGGTCGTCTTTGACTGCGTTTCCCAGGGCATTGGTCGAGAAACAGAAACTCCTGGTGATTTCCTCCGGGCTTATCTGCACCTCGACCATCTCCGCCCTGGCCGACATGGGGCGCAGCTGGAGGAATGCGAATTCCGGAGGCTGGTCGTTCTTCCGGGGTAGATTTACGGAGAATTCCATTTCCACAGGGGAGCCCATGCCCATTTGTCCGAGGTGGAGGAGGTCGGCCATAATCGGGGCCAGGGGAAATTGATTGTACTTCAGGATGCGGGCAAAGGTCAAAACCGGGTATCCTTTCGGCTGCAGGGAGTCTCTGATCCTGTGTTCATCCGGGTTGTAGGTGCTGAACAAAAGGTGCAAGTCTTTCTTTTCCTTGAAATCAAAGAGGTCCACTTTACTCAGGTTGAAGCTATCATCAGGTTCCAGAGACTGTTTCGCAGGGTCCATGTTCAAACAATAGAAGAAGCGCTGCGAATTTTCCAGGATGTCTTCGACCTTGGAGCGTTGGGGGAGAATCTGGGGATTTTTGGGAGAGAAGCGCAGGGATCTTTCGCCTTCGACCACCATTTTGCCAAGGCCCGTGGCAATGGTTGCGATGCCGTCTTCCGGTTTCATCCTGGAAAAGGGGTAGTAGTTGTAGGATTGTCCCACACCTGAAATGGCCGGAAAGAAACAGCCCCCATAGGTCTGACCCACGAGCTGCTGGATAATGACTGCCATCTGTTCTTCCTCGGTCCTTTGACCGACTCGCCTGGAAAAGGACTTTGGGGCCTGGAAATAGGTTGAGGCATAAACCAGTTTGACGGCCTTGATGAGCTGGGTCAGTCTGGTTTCCAGATCCGGTGAATTGTTGGGAAGCATGCAGGTCAGGTACAGCCCGGCGTATGCCTTGAACTGAGCGTCTTCCAGGAGGCTCGAGGAGCGAATGGCCAGAGGGTAGTGGATGTGTTCCAGATAGGAGCGCAGGTCATCTTCCAGCCAGAGAGGGAAGCGGCCCTTCAAAAAGTAATCGGCGATTTCCCGGTCCGGGAGATCGGCCTTGGCCAGCCAGCGGAGATTGTTTTCAACAACAAAAGCCACAAAGCCCTCGGTAGTGATGATCAAAGTCTGGGGGACCATGATCTTGACCGAGGGATACTTTTCATACAGCTCCTGATGCTGGTTCAAGTAATAGGAGACAAAGGCCAGTCCTCTGCCTTTACCTCCAAGCGATCCTTTGCCGATCTTCAAAAAGTCCGTTTCCGGATCGAACTCATGGGCGTTGAAGTTGACGACGATTCCTCTCTGCCTCTGCCTTCTTCTTGATCTGATCAGGGAGATCAAATGCTGGCGGTGCGACTCCACGTCCTCAAAATCCTTGCCCCTGATGGGGCGTACCTTGGAGGCCAGAACGATTTCCGTTCTGGTGAAAAGCCACCTGGAAAGGTCGTTGCGCTTGGTATGCATCATGACTGACTCTTCGGGAATGGTGGCCAGATGGCGTTCCAGAGACAGGAGGTTGTGGGCCCGTCTGATCTCGGCCCCGTCGGGCATACGAAAGACAAAGTCCCCGAACCCCAGCTTGTTTATAAAAAAATCGTGGACTTCCTGGTGCAGGGTCGGGGAGTTCTTGTCCACAAAGCTGGCCGGGATCTGTTCGGCTTTGGCGGCATTTTCAGGTTCGGTGCTGGCCAGGAGCAGGGGGATGTCGAAATGGTCCTTCTGGATAGCGGTCAAGAGCTTGATGCCGGCCTGGTTGTCTATCTCTCCCTGCCGCTGGTAGCGGACATCTGAGATGACACCCAGGACGTAGTTTTCGTATTTGTTGTAGATGGTCATGGCCTGATCGTAGTTTTCAGCCACGAGAATCTTGGGTCGGGCCCGCATGGTCAGCAGCCTGTGCTCTTCATTAAGCCCTTCCTCCATGACCGCCTGGGTCTGGCGGACGAGCTCCTTGTAGAAGATGGGCAGCAGGGAGGAGAGATACAACGGGGAGTCCTCGACAAAGATGATTACCCGGATACCGGCGAACTTGGTGTCATTGACGACATTGAGCCGGTCTTCTGTGCTTTTGATGATGGCCAGCAGGAGGTCCGTGCTTCCCGACCAGACAAAGATCCGATCTATCCCGGATTTTTTGGACTGGGTGTAGAAGATCTCACTGGAGGGGATGGAGCTGTGGGTGAGCATGATCACCGGGAGCCTGGGCCCCCTGACCTTGATCTCTTTGGCCAGGTGAAAGGCGTCCATATCGGCCAATCTGGGCATGGTGATGACCAGGTCAAAGGATTTTTGCTCCACGACGCTCAGGGCCTCTTCCGCAGTGTCCGTCCAGGTCAGGCGCGGTGGCTGACTCAAGTTCAGGCCTCTATATTCATTGATGATCCTGTCGGAGAGACTGTAGTCCCGTTCCATGATCCAGGCGTCGTAGGGTGTGGACACCAGAAGGATGTCCCGGACCTTTTTGGCCATCAGTTCGTGAAAGATCTTGAAGTGCGTATCGAATTCCCGGCTGGAGGCTTCCGGCTGATATGACATTGAATATTCCTTTGTCAGCTTTGCCTCTGGCAAACCTGACATATAATTGTTTAATATATGTAAGAACATGTGGCCAACCCGTTGTGTAATCGGGTTGAGGTCCAAAGTTGCCGGTTTGATCACAAGGCTATGATGCCTTTGTGTTCACATTCTTACATGAAAGAGTTTGGGTTGCAACACGGCAGGCAGAGATGGCGCGAAGGAGGAATCGAAACCCTGTCTTGACATTTCTGAAAGGAGGGTTGACTCTTTTTGAAAAGATTCTATCTCTGGACTATGACTGGAATATCAAGCGTATTCAGAAGCCCGGGAAGGCAGGAAAATTTTAGAAACCAGCAGGACATTCAAATTCCATGATCCGAATCAACGAAATAATCGAGAAGGCCTCCCAGTACCTGGGAGAGGCCGATACCAGTCTCATTCAGAAGGCCTACGTCTTTTCAGCGGCCAAACACACCGGGCAGATGCGTCTTTCAGGTGAGCCCTATTTGTCCCATCCTCTGGAGGTCGCCAATATCCTTGTCGATTTGCACCTGGATACTGAGGCCATTGTCGCCGGTCTGCTCCACGACACCATAGAGGACTCAGGCGTGAGCATCGAAGAGCTGAAACAGGACTTCGGCGATAAAATCGCCGGGATCGTGGACGGCGTGACCAAGATCGGCCAGGTCACCTTCGACACCCGGGAAGAAGCTCAGGCCGAAAACATTCGCAAAATGATCCTGGCCATGGCCAAGGACATCCGAGTCATTCTGGTCAAGCTGGCCGACCGGCTTCACAACATGAAGACCCTGGGCTTTCAGAAATCCTTTAAACAGAAACTCATCGCCCGGGAGACCCTGGATATCTATTCCCCCCTGGCCAACCGTCTGGGATTGTACCGCTTAAAAGTCGAGCTCGACGATCTTAGCCTGCAGCACCTCAAACCGGACGTCTATCAGCATATTGCGGGCGGGATCAGCCAACACAAGACCCTGGGTAAGGAATATGTTGATCAGGTCATAGGCATGCTCCAGGATCTCATGCAAAAGAACCGGATCGAAGGCAGGGTCAACGGCCGGCAGAAGCATATCTACAGCATCTATCAGAAGATGCTCAAGCAGAATCTCGATTTCGACCAGGTCTACGACTTGATCGCCTTCAGGGTGATCGTGAAAACGGTCCGGGACTGTTATGCCATGCTTGGCCTGGTTCATTCCATCTGGACCCCTGTCCCGGGGAGGTTCAAGGATTACATCTCTCTGCCCAAGGGCAATATGTATCAGAGCATCCACACCACGGTCCTCGGGCCTGGAGGGGAGCATGTCGAGATCCAGATCAGGACCGAGGAAATGCATCTGGTGGCGGAATTCGGAGTAGCCGCCCATTGGAAATACAAAGAGGGGGGGCCGGTCAAGACCAAGGATGAAGAACGGTTTGTCTGGCTGCGCCATATTCTTGACTGGGAACACGAGCTGAAAGACCCTCAGGAATTCATGGCCTCCTTGAAGGTGGACCTCTTCGAGGACGAGGTCTATGTCTTCACGCCCCGGGGGAAGGTCCTGGATCTGCCTTCCGGGGCCACCCCGGTCGATTTTGCGTACAGCATTCATACCGAAGTCGGACAGCATTGTTCAGGGGCCAAGGTCAACGGACGTCTGGTTTCTCTGGACACCCAGCTCAAAAACGGGGACCAGGTTGAAATCATCACCGATCCGAAACGGAATCCAAGCCGCGACTGGCTCAGGTTCGTGAAGACGGCCAAGGCCAGGACCAGGATCAAGCACTGGATCCGGACTCAGGAACGTGAGCGGAGCATTTCCCTGGCCAAAGAGATGCTTGAAAAGGAAGGCAGGCGGATCGGGATCAATTTCAATAAGGAGTTGAAACAGGGAAGCCTGGAAAAAGTGACCTCAGATTTTTCATATAAAAAGGTGGACGACCTTTTGTCGGCCGTGGGTTACGCCAGGATAACCCCCAAGCAGGTTCTGCACAAACTGCGTCCCAAAGAGATTCAGACCGAAGAAAAAAAAGGCAGGCCAGAAGAAAAGAAAGCCAAACCGCAAAAGACAGTCAGGAAAAAAGAACCGGCTGAAACCAAGAAGATCATCAAGGAAGGCGTGAGCATCAAAGGGGTGGACGACGTCATGATCCGTTTCGCAAACTGCTGCCAGCCTGTCCCCGGTGATCCGATCGTCGGTTATATCAGCCGGGGCAAGGGGGTGGTGGTCCACACCGCCGACTGCAAGAACGTGATGCAGTTCTCCTCCTACAGACTGATCAATGTCTCCTGGGATGGTGAAGCCGAAGCCGTCTACCCGGCGACCATCAAGGTGGTCTGCAGGAATCAGAAAGGCGTCCTGGCCGATATCAGCTCCTTGTTGACCTCTGAGGACGTGAACATCCAGTCCGGACATTTCTATTCCAATATCGAAGGAAAGACGGAAATCTACCTGCACATAGAGGTCAACGACTCAACACACTTGTATCGGATGCTGGAGCATCTGAGCCTTTTGGATCCGGTTCAGGAAGCCTACCGGACCACGAGTAAGAACTAATACCCTTATACATCGGATTTCGAGAACTGGTACAATTATCCCAGAAATTGGCAGAAATTGTGAATTGCGAATTGTCAATTGTTAATTGTTAATGGCTAATTATCAATTTTGGAATATAAGCCGAATTCATAGCCGCCCTTCCCCTTGGCTCAACTCCTCTTGCAGCTTCCTCAGCTCTTCCTGGAGGAAGGGGCTGGTCCTGACCTGATAGGGAGAGGGCGACTGGGCCAGTTGCAGGAGGTCGGAAGGGAGCTTGGCTGTCTCCGCTTGGACCCGTTCCCTGATCCGGGCCAGGCTTTCCCTTCCCGCCGGGACTCTCTTGCCCTTGCTCATGACCTGACGTAAGAGAGGACGACCCGAAAATTCTTCCTGGAACCCGGCCAGGGTATCATGGTCGTATTTGCCCTTTTGCTCCTTCCTGAAGACTTGTTTCTGACAGGGCAGGGTCTCCTTGCCGCTGGATTTCTTGATTCTGCCCTTGCCCTTATAAATCGTCAGCTTGTAGACCATGTCCAGATAAGGACAATCCGAGGAAACACCCATTTTCGTACCCACTCCGAATCCGTCGATCGGTGCGTTTTTCTTGATCATTTCCCTGATTTCGTATTCGTCCAGACTGCCGCTGGCAAAGATCTTCAAATGAAAGAGCCCGGCCGCATCCAATCTGTTTCGAACGGCCCGGGAAAGCTGTGTCAAATCGCTGGAATCGATGCGCACCCCCCGGATTGCAAATCCGTCTCCCAATTCCCGGCTCAGTTTGATGACTTTCTCGATCCCGGCCAAGGGGTCGAAGGTGTCGATGAGCAAAATCGTGTTGGGATAGATCCTGGCAAAATCGCGAAAGGCCTGGAACTCATCGTCGTGGGCCTGGATGAAGCTGTGGGCCATGGTTCCGGAAACGGGGATGTTGTAAACCGATCCGGCCAGAGTATTGCTGGTGGCCTGACCGCCGGCGATGTAGAAGCTTCTGGCGGCCTTCATTCCGGCGTCTGTGCCGTGAATCCTCCTGAGGCCGAAATCAAACACGGTTCTATCCCCGGCCGCCTGGACGACGCGATGGGCCTTGGAGGCGATGAGGGTCTGGTAGTGGATCTGGTTGAGGACGAAGGTTTCAATGAGCTGGGCCTGACCTATGGGGGCCTTGACCTCCAACAGGGGTTCATTGGCGAAGAAGGCCGTGCCTTCCGGCATGGCATAGATGTCCCCGCTAAAATGAAAACCGGCCAGCCAGTGGAGGAAGTCTTCTTTGAACAGTTCCAGACTGTGCAAATAATCCAGCTGCTTGCCGGTGAACCGCAGATTTTCAAGGTGGGTCAGGATGTCGTCCAGGCCGCAGGCCAGAAGATAGTTGCGCCGATCCGGCAGCTTGCGGACAAAGAGGCTGAAGATGGATTCCTCGTCCATACCCAGCTCGAAGTAGGCCTGGAGCATGGTCAATTCATAGAGGTCGGTCAGTAAAACGGAATTCGACACTTTAGTTCCTCCCGGATTGAAAATCCCGAACGGCTCTGGGGACAAAGGCCAGTTGTATGATTGAAAACAGCCGAAGTCAAACACACCAGGCGGTTGGCACCCATTGTGCTTTTTCAAATCGGTCGCCGGAAAAATCTTGCCCGGCCCGCTGTCTTGCCCCAGGGGGAAAACTATATTCAAACAAGTAATACATTTCAATAAATTGAAATGAATAAAAATTGGAAGCTCCTTTGACATCATTTTAAGCCGGGGATATACTAGTAACATAGAAAAAATTTTATTTGTCGAGTTGAAATTCCGGGCAGCGCAAGGCCTGGTCAGAATTAAGGAGGCATTATGGGAAATACCCTGCAGGAACATTTGCACAAGGTCAAAGCAGGTCAGCGCAGTTTTGAAAATTGCTTTCAGTCGGTGGCCCGTATGATTCTGGACGACGAATTCGAGAGAGTGACTGTCAACGGCAAGACGACCTATGATTTCAAGTTATTCAGGAAGGGAAAAAAACATATCATCGGGATGTACGATGAAATCAACAGCTTTGTCTCCTATGTCAAAGACGCCTCCGAGGGGGGGTCTTCCAAGGAGATGGCCTTTGTCCTCGTCGGCGAGCCAGGCAACGGGAAAACGTTTTTTGTTGATTTTCTGTGCAATAAGTACCGGGAGTTTCTGATGCCGGAAAAAAACGGCAAATTTACGTTTCGTTTCAAGAACATGGATCAGCTCGGAAATTACGGTCAAATCAAGACCATAGAATCCCAGACCTATGAAGACCCCATGGTTCTGGCCATGAACCTCTTGCCTGATGCCGGGCAGACCAGGAAGTACCTCTCTTCGGAAATCGGTTTCTCCGATGCGCAGTTGGAGAAGATATATGAAGATTACCGTCCCCTGGGGGCCAGCAGCGGTTATATCTGGTATGAGATCATGGAGCAGACCGGAGGCGATCTAAAGGACATGCTCTCAAGGGTGGAAGTCGTGCCGGTCCCCCTGGTGGAAAGTCTGGGAACGATCACCGGAAAGTACCCGGCCAAAGACAAGATCACCTCTTCTTCCGTGGACCTGATCGGTGAGGAATCCATCCAGCGCATGCTGCATATCAGCGATCCCAATAACCCCTATCGCTACGATCTCAGAAGGGGAGCTCTGGCCCGCGTTGCCGGGGGCGGCATACATTTTTGCGACGAGATCTATAAAAACAAGAAAGACCTCATCCAGGTCTATCTGGGGGTTATTCAAAACCGACAGATTGAACTCGACGGCTATAAATGGCCCATCGATACCCTGATCATCGCCACAAGCAACAACTCTGAATTCTATCAGTTCCTCTCGGAAAAGGAAGAAGCCCCGATCGTCGACCGCTGCCGCATCTGTTATGTCTCCCACAACACCAATTATCGGCTCCAGCAGGAATTGACCGCCTATGCCATCGGCAGTGAGACCAAGACAACCCTGGATAAGGAGAAACTGCACCAGGATCCGAACTTGAACTATGCGGCCTCGGCGGCCGTGGTCCTCTCCAGGTTGCCGCGTTCGGAGAAGCTGACTCCGGTGGAGACCATGAAGCTGGCTGCGGGAGAGGTGGCCGGCGAAAAGAGCATCAAGACCCTGTCCGAGGTCATCGACACCTTGAACCAACATCCGGAAGTGACCAAGAGATTCGGCCAGAAAGGCCTGGGGCAGCGCAATCTGGGCCGGGCCGTTCAGCTTATGGTCGAAAGTTCGGAGACCAATGAAGGGCAGTGCATGTTTGCCCATGACTGCTTCAAATCCCTGGAGCGGGTCATTCTGGATTATGTGCCCGAGGCCGGCGATCGCAGCAAGTATCTTGAGGACTTGAAGACGGCCAAGACTCTCTACCGGGAACGGATCATGACCGAAATGTTCAACGCCTACATGGATGAACCCCTGGCCATTCGCAAGGATGTCTTGAATTATGTGAACATGATTATCGGCATTGATGCTGATAATCTGGGAGCGGACATGATGTGGAAATACAAGGATCCCCAGACCGGAGAACTGCGGGCCATCAAGATCGATGACCGTTTCATCAACAGCGTGGAAAAACAGCTCGGCCTGGAGACCGCGGAGCAGCGCGAGACTTTCAGGACCTCTGTCCGCAAGATATACGGACAGAAGATTTCAGTGGACCCCAACTATGACTTCATGGATAACCTGGAACTGGTCAAAGCCGTGACCGATGTCCGGCTCAAGTCAGATATCGCCGGTGCCGGAAGCCTGGTAGGCGCCCTGGCCAACCGCAGCAACGAAGAAAATCAGAAGCTCTACAACCGGATCGTGGACACCATGCTGCACAAACTCGGCTATTGCCGGACCTGTGCGGAAAAGACCATCGAGTATTTCTGCACGCAGGAGGATGAGGTCTGATGCTGAAACCCAGACCGTTTCAGCATATAGTTTAAGGTATTCTGAAGAAAACAAAAACTGGATCTTGAAGAAATAGAGGAACTCTATGAAACCGGAAACCGATTATCAGACTAATTTCCGTTCCCTGGATGAACTCCTGGAACGGGACAAACTTCGGGAAAAAGACGGGTTCCCGAGAAAAATCAAGGTCGGGCGTCTGGTCAAACCGGGTCGGGGAGACAAGACCAAAGTGACCGTGGTTCCGACCACAGTCGAGGAAAAATTCTATCACGACCGGATCCATGACCAGGAAGAGGGCGATCAAAGCGGCGGTTCCGGACAGGGCGAAGAAGGGGAAGTCATCGGGGAGCAGCCCCTAGACGAGTCCGAGGCTGGCGGAGAAGGCGGAGCCGGTGAGGGAGAGGGCGGGGTCCATGAAATGGAGTCGGACGCCTATGATCTGGGCAAGATTCTGACTGAAAAATTCGAGCTGCCCAACCTCAAGCAAAAGGGAAAGAAGAAATCCCTGAGCCATTTCACCTATGATCTGACCGATAAAAACCGCGGCGCAGGGCAGCTTCTCGACAAGAAATCGACCCTGCGCCGGATACTGCAGACCAACATCAGCCTGGGACGGGTCAGGGACCGCTATAACCCGGAGACGTCCGGTTTCCTGGTGGGTCCCAAAGACAAGGTCTATCGCATTCTGTCCAGGGAAAAGACTTATGAGTCACAGGCCCTGGTCTTTTTCCTCCGGGATTATTCCGGGTCCATGTGGGGCAAACCCACCGAGATGGTAGTTTCACAGCACGTGCTTATCTACAGCTGGCTCCTGTATCAGTACGCCAGGCAGGTCGAGACCCGTTTCATCCTGCATGATACCGAAGCCAGAGAAGTCCCTGATTTCTATACCTACTACAATTCGAGGGTGGCCGGCGGCACGCGGATCGTTTCCTCCTATCGACTGGTCAATCGGATCATTGAAGAGGAAAATCTGTTTAAGGACTACAACATTTATATCTTTCACGGCAGTGATGGTGATGATTGGGATCGAGAGGGCGGTCAGACCCTGCCCGAACTGCGAAAAATGCTCCAGACCGCCAATCGGATAGGGGTTACCGTGATCAGGAACGGCCGGGGAGGCGGAAGCAGCAGTTTCGAGAACTATCTATACCATTCCGGACTCGTAGAAGAAAATCCGGACTTGCTCCGGGTGGATCGGATCAGGGAAGATGCCGATGAAAAGCGTTTGATCCAGGGAATCCGGTACTTGACCTCGGAAAAGGCAGGGGCCTGATCAGAAAAAACAAGCAGGAACAGAGTCATGGAACTTATTGACCAGCATACAAAAAAAATAATGGAGGGTTGCAAGGACAGGGCCCGGGAAGCGGGCCTTCGTTTTTACAACGAGACCCTTGAGTATATTGTCACCAACCGGGATCTCTTGAAACTCACCCCAAAGGGGATGATTCCGACGATGTTCGATTACTGGGTTCAGGACGTGGAAGTCCTGAGAGAGGCCGGGAGGTATGAACTCTACCCCACCAATCCCTTTGAAACAGTAATCAACACCAGGCCGGCCATTTCCTTTTATAACGACAACAACCCGGACTGGTTGAACGTGATGATTTTTTATCATGTCCTGGCCCACATCGATTTTTTTCAAAACAATATCTTTTTCAAGCATACCTGGGAGTTTGATTTTACCGGGGAGGCCCTGGCAGATAAACGCATGATCGCCAGGCTACGATCCGAAAAGGGGCGCTGGCTGGATTACGTCATTGAGTTTTCCAGGGGAATCGACAATCTCGTGGGATACTATCAGGAATTGTCCCTGCTGGACAGGCAGAAAAAAGAAAAATGGCAGCTGAAGGTCGATTATTACTTCGATGTCTTTCTGCAAAAGGAACTAAAGGCCCATGTCCGTGATTACCTCAAAGAAATCGATGCCTATAATGAGCTGATCAGGGAGAAGGATCACAAACAGGGGGCGCAGGATTTTTTTGCCAGGGTTTCGCGGACACATCCTGATTTCGATGAAAAATTCAAGAAATTTAAGGAGAAAGGCGGGGACGGGGTGCGGCCCGATCTGTTGCGGTTTATCATGGATTCGTCTGATTTTCTGAATAAGAGCGGCAACAGGTGGATGAAGTCCGTGATGGAGGTCGTGCGCAAGACCTCGCTCTTTTTTCAGCCTCAGATGCGGACCAAGATCATGAACGAAGGCTGGGCCACTTTCTGGCATGAAGAATTGTTCTTGCGCGACGAACGCATCAAGGGGCACGAGATCGATTTTTCCAGAGTCCACAGCAGGGTCGCCTCCTTGTCCAGGGTGGGGATGAACCCCTATGCTCTGGGGACGCGCCTGTTTCAATATATCAGGGAAATGGCCGACAGGGGCAGGTTGGATCTGGAGTTTGAAAAGATTCTGAACATTGAGCAGCGCAATGCTTTTGACCATAAGCAAGGGACGGGCCTCGCGGGGATATACAAGATCAGGGAAACCATGTCTGATTCCCTGTTCCTCAAACAGTTCGTGACCCAGGATTTTGTCGATCGTTTCGATCTGTTCGTGGCCGGAAAGAGACTGAACAGGGGCAAAAGGAGCTGGGAGTATTACGTGAAGAGCAGAAAGGCCGAAGATTTCAGGCGGATGCTTCTGGATAGCCTCTATCACCCTCCGGCTATGAACTATGCCTTGGACAAGAACGGGAATCTGAAACTCACACATCAGTTTGAAGGCAGACCCCTGGTCAAGGACTTCATAAAAAACACCATGCTCGGTATCGAATATCTCTGGGGCGGTCCGGTCAAACTTAAGACTCATGAAGTCAGGCATGTGGACAAAAAAGACAATAGCAGCCAGAAGCAGGTCCACTGGGAAGAAGTGGTCTACACCATGAAAGACCGCTCTCTTTCCCGGGTGACCACGGGGGAGGCATGGAAAACAAGAATCTGAATCAGGCCCTTCATTTCCTGGGAACAATCAACGGCAACAAAGCCAACAAGATACATGACTTCACGGAATTCTGCCAATTGCTCCAGACCGAACCGGACAAGGTCCTGCGCAATGTCTTTCAATTGTTTCATGACATGCTGGCCTACTATGTGGGAGAAGGGGTCGATGAATACCCGGACGACGGGGAATCTATCCGGTACGTGCGTTATGACTGCAGCAAACTCTTTGTCAAGAACCAGAATCACCCGTTCTTTGCGGACCGGCTCTTTGCCAACAGGTTGATGAAGCTCGGGGAGACCTTGAAAAGAAGTGCCCAGCAGAACAAGATCTATATCTTCAAGGGACCCCCCGGGTCCGGCAAAAGCACTTTCTTAAACAATCTTCTCCAGAAATTCGAGGAATATACCAATACTGAAGAGGGAAAGATCCAGAGAACGGTCTGGAGGCTCGACCCCGGCCTGATAGCAGGCAGAAACCGGGATGTGTTCGATGCCGGCAGTGAGTATATCGAAGTCCCCTGTCCCAGCTACGACAACCCGGCCCTGTTGATCCCCAAACAATATCGTTTGAACTTTTTCGAACATATTTTTGAAGGGGATGATTTTTTAGAGACGCTGAAAACCCACAAGGAGTACAGCTGGGTCTGGCGGGAAGATCCCTGCACCATCTGCTCTTCCCTTTATCAGGTGCTCCTGGAGAAGATCAAGGACCCCTGGAAGGTCTTTGAAATGATCTTTTCTCATTCCTGCTCCTTCAACAGGCGTCTCGGGGAGGGGATCACCGTCTTCATGCCCGGGGACAAGCCCCTGGAGGACAACGGTATACAAAACGAAGAACTCCAGAAAAAGATAAATGCCTGTCTCGGTGACAGCCAGCGGGTCAAGTACTTGTATTCCCAGTATGCCATGACCAATAACGGGATCTATGCCCTCATGGATCTCAAGTCGCACAACAAGACCAGGTTCCTGGATTTGCATAACATCATCAGCGAAGGCGTGCACAAGGTTGAATC